>CAIWPS010000090.1 GCA_903914615.1 uncultured beta proteobacterium
GGTGAAGGCCAGCAGCTCGGGCGTGTTCTCGATGAAACGGGTCGTCAGCGCGCCCTGGGTGTCGTTGCCGAAGGTCGGGTGGTTGATGAGGTTTTCGAGGAACTGCAGGTTGGTGGCGACGCCGCGGATGCGGAACTCGCGAAGCGCACGGTCCATGCGCGCGATGGTTTCCAGCGGCGTCGGCGCCCAAGCCGTCACCTTCACCAGCAGCGAGTCGTAGTAGGGTGTGATCACCGCGCCGCCGTAGGCCGTGCCGGCGTCGAGCCGGATGCCGAAGCCGGCCGCGCTGCGGTAGGCCGCCAGCCTGCCGTAGTCGGGCAGGAAGCCGTTCTCGGGGTCTTCGGTGGTCACGCGGCATTGCAGCGCGTGGCCGTTGAGTGGAATGTCGGCCTGCGCCGGCACGCCTGCAGCGTGGCGCGGGTCGCCCGCCGGCAGGCCGATGTGGCCGCCTTCGGTGATGCGGATCTGCGCCTTCACGATGTCGACGCCGGTGATCATCTCGGTCACCGTGTGCTCGACCTGGATGCGCGGGTTGACCTCGATGAAGTAGCAGCGCCCGTCGTCGGCGTCCATCAGGAACTCGACCGTGCCGGCATGCGTGTAGCCCACCGAGCGCATCAGCCGCAACGCGCTGTCGCACAGCGCGGCGCGGCCTGCCGCGTCCAGGTAAGGCGCGGGCGCGCGTTCCACCACCTTCTGGTTGCGACGCTGCACGGTGCAGTCGCGCTCGTGCAGATGCACGATGGTGCCGTGGGTGTCGCCCAGGACCTGCACCTCGACATGGCGGGCGCGACGGATGAGCTTCTCGAAGTAGACCTCGTCATTGCCGAAGGCCGAGAGCGCCTCGCGCCGCGACGCTTCCAGCGCGGCCGCGAGTTCGCCTTCGCTCTCGATGACGCGCATGCCTCGCCCGCCCCCGCCCCAGCTCGCCTTCAGCATCACCGGGTAGCCGACGCCGGCCGCCAGCCGCGCGCATTCGGCCAGGTCGTAGGGCAGCGGCGGCGTCGCCGGCATCACCGGCACGCCGGCGGCCACCGCGGCGTGGCGCGCCGCGACCTTGTTGCCCAGGGTGCGCATCACCGCCGGCGAGGGGCCGATCCAGCGCAGCCCGGCGGCGATGACGGCATCGGCGAATTCCGGGTTCTCCGACAGGAAGCCGTAGCCGGGGTGGATGGCATCGACGCCGGCGGCGCGCGCGATGCGCAGGATGTCGTCGCCGTCCAGGTAGGCCGCCAGCGGCTTCTTGCCCTCGCCGACGAGGTAGCTCTCGTCGGCCTTGAAGCGGTGCAGCGCCTGGCGGTCCTGCTGCGAGTAGATGGCCACGGTGCGGATGCGCAGCTCGGCGGCGGCGCGCATCACGCGGATGGCGATTTCCGAGCGGTTGGCGATCAGGATCGAGCGGATGGGACGGTGGTCCATGGCGCGGCTTTCGATAGGGTCGGCATGACGGCCATGCAAGGTTTCGGGCGCGGCTGCGCCGCCTTGGTGCGGCGGGGACAGGTCAGAAGTCCATGTCGAGTTCCTCGATCTCGTCGGGCTCCAGCTTCGCGGCGGCCACCCA
>CAIWPS010000091.1 GCA_903914615.1 uncultured beta proteobacterium
CGAAGGACAGGGCCGCGGCCACGGCGGCACGCAGGGCGCTCTGCGCGGCCTGCTGGCGGTCGATAGGGTCGATGCCCTGCCGGATCAGCTCGCGTGCCTCGCGCGCCTTGTCCCGGGCCTTTGCCAGCGGAACCTCGGGATATGCGCCCAGCCCCATGTCCCGGCGCCGGCCGCCGATGGTGACGCGCAGGGTCCAGCTACGCGCGCCGGCAGGCGTGACCTGCAGCGCAAGGCCGGGCACGACGCCGACGAAGTGCAGGCCTGGCGCGTTGATCTTGCCCACCGCCAGGGCGCCCAGTTCCGTCGCAAGCTTCGGCATGTCGTTGCTCCTTCCACCGACCCATCAAGCACGGTGAGATACAATGATATGACACGAAGCGGTAAGACGCCAAGTGCAGCAGGATCACATAGGCAAAGTGGCCGCCGATGAGATGCTGTGAAGTGTTCGGAAGTTCGATATCCGCGGACTCCGACTCCGCCAGAGCACCCCAACGCCCGCCAGGGCGTTTTTTCATGTTCGAAACGCTGGCCTGAAGCACGGGAGCAAGCCTTGCCCTCGACCGACATCGACATCGCGCGCCAGGCGCGCATGCGCCGCATCACCGACATCGCGCGCGACCGGCTCGGCATCGCCGACGAGCACCTCGTTCCCTACGGCCACTACAAGGCCAAGGTGTCGCTGCCCTACATCGACAGCCTGGCGGACCGGCCCGAAGGCAAGCTGATCCTCGTCACCGCCATCAGCCCGACGCCCGCCGGCGAGGGCAAGACCACGACCACGGTGGGCCTGGGCGACGCGCTGAACTTCATCGGCAAGAAGGCCATGATCGCACTGCGCGAACCGTCGCTGGGGCCGGTGTTCGGCCTCAAGGGCGGGGCCACCGGTGGCGGCCTGGCGCAGGTGGTGCCGATGGAGGACATCAACCTGCACTTCACCGGCGACTTCTCGGCCATCGGCCTGGCCCACAACCTGCTCTCGGCGGCGCTGGACAACCATGTCCACCACGGCAATGAACTGGGCATCGACGTGCGCCGCATCGGCTGGCGCCGCGTCGTCGACATGAACGACCGCGCGCTGCGCCAGATCACCGTCGGCCTGGGCGGGCCGGCCAACGGTTTCCCGCGCCAGGACGGCTTCGACATCGTCGTCGCCTCCGAGGTCATGGCCATCCTGTGCCTGGCGACCTCGCTACGCGACCTGAAGGAGCGGCTGGGCCACATCATCGTCGCCGAGACGCGCGACCGTCGGCCCGTGCGCGCCAGCGACCTCAAGGTGCACGGCGCGATGGCCGTGCTGCTGCGCGACGCGCTGGCGCCGAACCTGGTGCAGACGATCGAGAACAACCCGGCGCTGCTGCACGGCGGGCCCTTCGCCAACATCGCCCACGGCTGCAATTCCGTCATCGCCACGCGCACGGCGCTGAAGCTGGCCGACTACGTCGTCACCGAAGCCGGCTTCGGTGCCGACCTCGGGGCCGAGAAGTTCATCGACATCAAGTGCCGCAAGTCCGGCCTGGCGCCGGCCTGCGCCGTCGTGGTGGCCACGGTGCGGGCGTTGAAGTACCACGGCGGCGTGGCCCTGACAGGCCTCGGCCACGAGGACCTGCCGGCGCTGGAGCGCGGCCTGTCGAACCTGCAGCGCCACCTGCACAATCTGCGCGAGGTCTTCGGGCTGCCCTGCGTCGTCTCCATCAACCATTTCGCCAGCGACACCGAGGCCGAGCACGCACTGCTGCGCGAGCGCATCGGTGCACTGGGCGTGCCGGTGCACACGGCGCGCCACTGGGCCGAGGGCGGGCGCGGCGCAGCCGCGCTGGCGCACGAAGTGGTGCGCCTGTGCACGCAGCCGAGCACCTTGCGCTTTGCCTACGACGACGCCGACCCGCTGTGGGAGAAGGTGCGCAAGCTGGCCACGCGCACCTACGGCGCCGCCGACGTCACGGCCAGCGCCGGCGTGAAGGCGCAGATCGACCGGCTGCAGCAGGACGGTTACGGCCATCTGCCGGTGTGCGTGGCCAAGACCCAGTACAGCTTTTCGACCGATGCGACGCTGCGCGGCGCCCCCAGCGGCCACGTGCTGGACGTGCGCGAGGTGCGCCTGGCGGCGGGCGCCGAGTTCGTGGTCATGGTCTGCGGCGACGTCATGACCATGCCCGGCCTGCCGCGCGTGCCGGCAGCCGAGCGCATGGACCTGGACGACGAAGGGCGCATCGTCGGCCTTTCCTGAGAGCGCCGTGGCCAACAACACGGCGCGCCTGTACCGCATCGAGGCGCTGATCCGCGCGCGCGGGCCGGTCAGCCTGCGCACGCTGCTGGACGAGCTGGAAGTCTCGCGCGCGACCCTCAAGCGCGACCTCGAATACCTGCGCAGCCGCATGGGTGCGCCCATCGAGTACGACCGCGGCGCGAACGGCTACCGCTTCGGCCATGCTGCCGTCGGCCCGCGGCACGAGCTGCCAGGGCTGTGGTTCGACGAGTCCGAGCTCTACTCGCTGCTCATGGCGCAGCAGCTGCTGGCGGGGCTGGACAGCGGCGGCCTGCTCTCGCGCCATCTGCAGCCTCTGGTCGACCGCATCCACCAGTTGCTCGGCAGCGGGGAGGGCGCCGCGGCGGCGACGCGTTTGATGAGGCGGGTGAAGATCGTCACCGCACTGCGCAGGCCGGTGCCCAGCCGCCACTTCGAGCGCGTCAGCGCGGCGCTGCTGGGTCGGCGTCGGCTGCACCTGCGCTACCTCACCCGTGGCCGCGGCGAGCTCAGCGAACGCGATGTCTCGCCGCAGCGCCTGGTCCACTACCGCAATACCTGGTACCTCGACGCCTGGTGTCACCGCGCCGAGGCGCTGCGGCGCTTCGCGCTCGATGCCGTGGAAGCCGCCACCGTGCTCGACGCGCGCGCCCGCGAGGTGCCGATGCGGCAGGTGCAGTCCGCCATGGACGCCGGCTACGGCATCTATGCCGGCGGTATCCAGCGTTGGGCGGTGCTGCTCTTCGAGGCTCGGGCGGCGCCCTGGGCCAGCCGCGAGGAATGGCATCCGCAACAGCAGGGCCGCTGGATGGACGGCGGCCGCTACGAGATGCGCCTGCCTTACGTCGACGACACCGAACTGGTGATGGACCTGCTGCGCCAGGGCGAACAGGTGCGGGTGCTGGAGCCGCCCGCGCTGGTGCAGGCGGTCCGTCTGCGCCTGCAGGCCGCGGCGGCCCAGTACGACTGAGCCGCGGCGCAGCGGCGGCGCCCAGCAGCTCGCGCCGGCGCGCTGCCGTTTCGTCGCATGCGCCTCGCGGCCGGTCGGGCGCGGGCTCATCATGGCGGGGCCAGCGGGGCAGGGGGCGTGCCGCCGCCGGCAGAGCAACCATCCAGCCCGGGAGAACTTCATGCGCAAGGTTTTGTGGACCGCGTCGATCGCTCTTTTCGCCCTCGCGGCGGCACCCTTGGCGCACGCCAAGGGCTGCCTGAAAGGTGCCGCGGTGGGCGCGGTCGCGGGTCACGTGGCAGGCCACCACGCGGTGGCGGGCGCCGTCGCCGGCTGCGTCGTCGGCCGGCATCTGGCGAACAAGAAGGCGGCCGAAGAGAAGGCCAAGGCCGCCACACCAGCAGCGCCGCCAGCCCCGGCCCAGGAGGCGCCCGCCGCAGCCAAGGTCTGATCGCCGCGGCCATCGGCTGCGGCGAAGGCTGGGCGGCAGTCTTCCTGCGGTGCCGGGCAGGCCACGCAGTCCTTGCGAGAAAGGCTGTTGTTTTGTACAGTCTCCCGAAAGGAGTCCTGCATGAACCCCAGCCAACCGGCCCGCCTGCGCCAACACTACCGGCCCATCGTCCACCGCATCCCGCGATGGCTTCAGAGAGCATGGCGCTGGTTCTAGCCCGCTTGCGCCTGTGTCCCCGGCCTGCTCGCGCACCAGCCGGGCGCGGCGGCGGCGCTAAGATGGGCCATGGGCAGATTTGCGTCTGAGGGCCGCGTCGAAATCCACTGCACACGATCATTAGCTGGTCAGGGGCGGCTGCGCCCCGCACGAAGCATGTTGGGGGCCCTGGCGTGTTGGCGGACGCGGTGAGACACCCGGCCCGCCTCGGGTTCGCCTCATCGCTGCCCTTCGCGGCCGGTGGCTTGCAGTGGGCACTCTGGCCCTGGCTCGAGTTGCCCGAGTGGTTTCTCTTCTACCCGGCGGTCATTGCAAGCGCCTTCCTGGCCGGCCGCATCGGCGCCTGCATCGCCGCGCTGGTATCGATTCCCATGGTCTGGTACGTCTTCACGCCACCGGTGTTCGACTTCTCCTGGCCGGGACAGAAGTTCTTCTTCGAGTCGCTGGTCTTCCTGGCCATGGCCATCGCCATCGGTGAGTCGCAGCAGCGCTTGCAGGCGCTCCTGGCGCGCCTGGCCAAGGCCCGCGATCTGGCCGAGGATGCGAATCGCGCCAAGAGCAGCTTCCTGGCCAACATGAGTCACGAGATACGCTCGCCGATGAACGCCGTTCTCGGCCTGACCCGGCTGATGCAGCGCGAGCCGCTGACACCCGCGCAGGCCGACCGTGTGGGCAAGATCGCCGACGCCGCTCGTCACTTGCTGACGATCATCAACGACATCCTCGACCTGTCCAAGATCGAGGCGGGGAGGGTGACGCTGGAGCAGGTGAATTTCCCGCTGCTGGGTCTGCTGGACCAGGTGCGGTCGATGGTCGCCGAAGCGGCGCGCGCCAAGAGCATCGCCATCGAGATCGACCGCGACAGCGTGCCGCTCTGGCTGCGCGGCGACCCGACCCGGCTGCGCCAGGCACTGCTGAACTACGCCGGCAACGCGGTCAAGTTCACCGAGCAAGGCCGCATCGTTCTTCGCGCCCACCTGGAGCACGAAGACGGCGATGCCCTGCGCGTTCGATTCGAGGTCGAGGACACCGGGATCGGCATCGCTGCATCGGATCTGTCGCGCCTGTTCGCGCCCTTCGAGCAGCTGGACGCGTCGACGACGCGTCGCTACGGTGGCACCGGCCTGGGCCTCGCCATCACGCGTCGCCTGGCCGCCATGATGGGCGGCGAGACCGGCGCCGAAAGCCAACCCGGCCGTGGCAGCCGCTTCTGGTTCACCGCGCGCCTGCAGCGCGGTGAGGTCGGTGAACCGCTCAC
>CAIWPS010000092.1 GCA_903914615.1 uncultured beta proteobacterium
CATCAGCGCCACGAGGACGTAGCCGCCGGCCATCGCAAAGGCGCCGTGGGCGAGGTTGATGAAGTTCATCAGCCCCATCGTCACCGCCAGCCCCAGCGACAGCACGAACAGCAGCATGCCGTAGGCGATGCCGTCGAACAGGAGCGTCAGCACGGTGCGCGCCGGCCTACTTCAGCTTGCCGGGGTCCTTCACCGACTTCTGGACGTCGAACTCGACGTTGTAGAGCTGGCCGTCCTTGCGTTCGACCTTGCGGATGTAGATGTCCTGCACGATGTCGCGCGTCTGCGCGTCGATCAGCACCTGGCCGCGCGGGCTCTCGAAGAGCTGGCCCTTCATCGCCGCCAGCAGCGCGTCGCCGCCGGCGCCCTTCGTGGTGTCCAGCGCCTTGAAGATCACGCGCATGCCGTCCCAGCCGCCCACGGCCATGAAGTTGGGGCGGAACTTGGCCGCGGCCTGGAAGTCGGCGACGAACTTCCTGTTCATCGCGCTCGGGTGGGCGGCCGAATAGTGGTGCGAGGTGACCACGCCCAGCGCCACGTCGCCCATGTCGTTCAGCTGGTCGTCGTCGGTGACGTCGCCGGTGGCAATCAGCCGGATGCCGGCCTTGTCCAGGCCCCGCTCGCCGAACTGCTTCATGAACTGCGCACCCTGCCCCGAGGGCAGGAAGACGAAGAGCGCGTCGGGCGCCAGGTCGCGCACCTTCTGCAGCACGGGCGCGAAGTCGGCACCGCGCAGCGGCGTGCGCAGCTTGTCGAGCACATTGCCGCCGTTGAGCTGGAACTGGCTGACGAAGAACTTCTCGGCGTCGTTGCCGGGGCCGTAGTCGGTGACCAGGGTGACGACCTTCTTCACCTTGTTCTTGGCCGCCCATTCGGCGATGCTCACCGCCGCCTGCGGCAGCGTGAAGCTGCTGCGCACGATGTAGGGCGAGGCCTCGGTGATGCTGGACGTGGCCGCCGCCATCACCAACATCGGCGTCTTGCTCTGGGTGGCGATGGGCGCGGTGGCCAGCGCCAGCGGCGTCAGGCCGAAGCCGGCCAGCGCCACGACCTTGTCGTTGACCACCAGTTCCTGCGCCAGCCGGCGCGTCGTGTCGGCCACGCCGGCATCGTCCTTCACCAGCACCTCGACCTTCCTGCCACCGGCCCTGACGCCGTTCTGCGCCAGCCACAGCTTGATGGCGGCGTCGATCTGCCGGCCGGTGCTGGCCGAAGGGCCGGTCATCGGCAGGATGACGCCGATCTTGACGGTGTCGCTTTGCGCCATCGCGCCGCCGGCGGCGAGCGCGGCTGCGGCGAGCAGGGCCAGGTGGTGTCTGCGGGTGCTCATTCAGGTCTCCTTCGGGCGGTCCATGCGTGCGCGCCGGCATTGTGGTGGACGCACCGGCCGCGGCGCCCGCGCCGCGCGCTTCTAGCTGCTATGCCGCTTCGGCATCCCGGCGGCCCGGCCGGCCCTGGGCCTTCAGGCAGCCGGCGCCGGCTCGGCGGCGGAACGCTCGACATACCAGTCCACCAGCCGCCGCATGTTGCCCAGCGACACCCAGTGCATCTGGATCAGCGCCAGCATGCCGTTGCGGTGCAGTTCCAGCACCTGCGCGTCGGGCAGCTCGGCCATCTTCTTCTCGTCGACGGTCAGGAAGCCGTCGACCGCATGCTGGCGGCCGTCGGGCAGGGTGACGTCGAAGCGCATGTCGCGCAGCACGTCCAGTTGCAGCAGGCGCTGGCCGACGAGGCGCGTGCGCTGGACCTCGGCCTCCAGCGTTTCGAGGTGGCTGGTCATGCCCTTGAGCATTTCCGCGGGCTGGCCGGCGGCGTCGAACAGCGGCGTGCCCTCGGTGTAGTTGGCGCCGGTGTAGGTCATGTCGATGCAGATGGCGAAGCGCGTGTCGTCCAGCCGGGCAATGCAGAAGGGGTAGTCGCGCAGCACCACGGGCATGTACTGGGCACGCCAGCGGCTGCCGCTGACGTACAGGTTCTGTTCCTGCGTCAGGCCCATCACGGCGATGGGCGCGATGGCGTCGCTGCCGTCGGGCTCCTTGCCGGCGCGCACGAAGACGAGCGGGAACTCGCGGCAGACGTCGACGAATTCGGCCGCGGCGACGAACAGCGCGTTCAGGCCGCTGGCCATGGACCAGTCGGTGACCGGCAGCTTCAGCCTGAGCTGGCGGTGCTGGGCGCTGTCCAGCGCGGTGGGCTGCTTGTGCAGGGTCTGAATGATCAAGAGTCTTCTCCAGGGGTTTCGATGCGTGCCACCAGCACCTTGTCTACGCGTTTGCCGTCCAGGTCGACGACCTCGAAGCGCCAGCCCTCCCATTCCACCGCGTCGGTGGTGCGCGGCAGGCGGCCCAGCAAGAGCATGATCATGCCAGCCAGCGTGTTGTAGCGGCCGCGGTCCTCCTCGGGCAGGTCCTTCAGCTCCAGCCGGTCCTTCATTTCGGGCACCGGGATCAGGCCGTCCATGAGCCAGCTGCCGTCGCTGCGGCGGATGGCCCAGGCGTCCTCATCGCTGGGGGTGCCGAACTCGCCGGTGATGGCCTCCAGCAGGTCGCGTTCGGTGATCACGCCCTGCACCGCGCCGTACTCGTCGACGACGAAGACGAGGTCGGTGCGCGCGGCGCGGAACTGCTCCAGCAGTTCCATGCCCGACAGCGTCTCGGGCACGAACACCGGCGGCTGCATGTGCTGGGCGATCAGCGGCGTCTCGCCGCGCGCCAGCGGCTGCAGCAGGCTGGCCACGCCGAGCACGCCCTGCACGTCGTCGAGCGAGCCGCGGCACACCGGGAAGCGGGTGTGGCCGCTGTCGGCGATGCACTGCAGCGCCTTGTCCAGCGGGTCGGACTCGTCGAGCCAGACGATCTCGGCGCGCGGGATCATCATCGAGCCGATCTGGCGGTCGTCGAGGCGGAAGACATTGCGCACCATCTGGTGCTCCTGCGCCTCGATGACGCCGGCGTCGACGCCCTCTTCCAGGCTGGCCGCGATTTCCTCCTCGGTGACGGCGCGCGAAGGGCCGCCGCGGATGCCCATGACGTGCAGGATGGCGTCGGTACAGAAGCTCAGCAGCCACACCAGCGGCCGCACCGCGGTGGACAGCCAGTTCATCGGCCGCGCCACCAGCCGCGCCGCGGTCTCGGGGTACATCTGGCCCAGGCGCTTGGGCACCAGCTCGCCGAAGATGATGGTCAGCACGGTGATCATCACCACCACCAGCGCCGTCGCCGTGATGGCGGCGCTGCGCTCGGCGATGGGCAGCACGCGCGCCAGCCAGTGCGCCAGCGGCTCGCTGAAGGCGGCCTCGCCGACGATGCCGTTGAGGATGCCGATGCTGGTGATGCCGATCTGCACCGTCGACAGCCAGCGCGTCGGGTTCTCGTGCAGGTCCATCGCCGCCTGGGCGCCGGGCTCGTCGCTTTCGACCATGACCTGCAGCCTGGCCTTGCGGCTGGCCGTGAGGGCCATCTCCGACATGGCGAAGCCGCCGTTGAGCAGGATGAGAAAGACGAGGAGGGTGAAGTCCATGCGCGCCGCCGCGGATGGCGGCGGGGGCGGAGAAAACCGGCGCGAGCGTAGCAGAATCGGCCCATGATCCATCTCGTGGGCGACGTGCAGGGCTGCGACGCGGCATTGGGCCGGCTGCTCGACGAGATCGGCTTCTCGCCCTCGCGCGACCGCCTGGTGCTGCTGGGCGACCTCGTCAACCGCGGGCCGGCGTCGCTGGCCGTGCTGCGCCGCCTGGCCGCGCTGGGCGACGCCGCCACGGCCCTGCTCGGCAACCACGACCTGCACCTGCTGGCGGTGGCGCATGGCGTGCGGCCGCTGCACGACGGCGACACCTTCGGCGACGTGCTCGCCGCCCCCGATGCCGCGGCCTGGGTCGAGTGGTTGCGCGCGCGCCCGCTGGCGCACCTGGAAGCGGGCTGGCTGTGCGTGCATGCCGGCCTGCTGCCGGCCTGGGACACGGCGCAGACGCTGGCCCTGGCCGCCGAGGTCCAGGCCCTGCTGCGCGGCCCCGGCCTGGCCGAGTTCCTGCCGCTGATGTACGGCAACCGCCCCGAGCGCTGGGACGACGCGCTGCAGGGCCCGGACCGCTGGCGCGTCGTCATCAACACGCTAACGCGCATCCGCTTCTGCCGCGCCGACGGCAGCCTGGACTTCAAGACCAAGGAAGGCGCCGCAGCCGCACCGCCGGGCCACCACCCGTGGTTCGAGATGCCCGGCCGGCGCAGCGCGGGCGAGCCCATCGCCTTCGGTCACTGGAGCACGCTGGGGCTGGTGTCCCGCCCCGACCTCCTGTCGCTGGACACCGGCTGCGTCTGGGGTGGCGCATTGACCGCCGTGCGCGTGGACGGCGGCCGGCGCGAGGTGCAGCAGGTGCCGTGCCCGCAGGCGCAGCGCCCCGGCGCCTGAACTTCTGCGATCATCTCTGCCCGCTGGAGGCGTGCCAGAGCGGTTTAATGGATCAGTCTTGAAAACTGACGACGGTGCAAGCCGTCCGCGAGTTCGAATCTCGCCGCCTCCGCCAGCCCTGGGCCCTGGCCCTCGAGGCGCTGCAGTCCGGTCCTGAGCCCGCCCTCCGCACCGCCACCGCCCGCGCAAGGACCCCCATGGCCGTCTCCGTCTTCGACCTCTTCAAGATCGGCATCGGCCCCAGCAGCAGCCACACCGTGGGCCCCATGCGCGCGGCGCGGCTGTTCGCACTGCGCCTGGCGGCCGACGGCCTGCTGCCGCGCACGGCACGCGTGCAGAGCCAGCTCTACGGCTCGCTGGGCGCCACCGGCAAGGGCCATGGCAGCGACAAGGCGGTGCTGCTGGGCCTGGCCGGGCACGAGCCCGACACGGTGGACGTTGACGCCGTGCCGGTGCTGCTGGCCGAGATCCGCCGGCAGGGCCGCATCGCGCTGCTGGGCCACCACGGCATCGGCTTCGCCGAGAAGGACGACCTGAAGTTCCACCGCCGCGAAAGCCTGCCCTTCCATGCCAACGGCATGCGCTTCGCCGCCTTCGACGCCGCGGGCGCGGAGCTGGCGAACGGCGTCTACTACTCGGTCGGCGGCGGCTTCGTCGTCAGCGACGAGGTGGCAGCCGACGGCACGCGGCGCCAGGCCATCGCGCCCGACACCACGGCGCTGCCGCTGCCCTTCCACAGCGGTGCCGAGCTGCTGCGGCGCGCGGCCGAGGCCGGCGGCAGCATCGCCGCCGTGATGCGCATCAACGAGCGCCACTGGCGCAGCGACGCCGAGACCGACGCCGGCCTGCTGAAGATCTGGCGCGTGATGCAGGACTGCGTGGCGCGCGGCTGCGCCACCGAGGGCACGCTGCCCGGCGGCTTCAAGGTCAAGCGCCGCGCGGCTGACCTTCGAATGGCACTGACAGCCCACCCCGAGCAGGCGCTGCGCGACCCGCTGCAGGTGCTGGACTGGGTCAACCTCTACGCGCTGGCGGTGAACGAGGAAAACGCCGCCGGCGGCCGCGTCGTCACCGCGCCCACCAACGGCGCCGCCGGCATCGTGCCGGCGGTGCTGCATTACTACACGCGCTTCGTCCCCGGCGCCAGCGACGCCGGCGTCATCGACTTCCTGCTCACCGCGGCGGCCATCGGCATCCTCTACAAGGAGAACGCCAGCCTGAGCGGTGCCGAGGTCGGCTGCCAGGGCGAGGTCGGCGTGGCCTGCAGCATGGCCGCCGGGGCGCTGTGCGCGGTGATGGGCGGCAGCCCCGAGCAGGCCGAGAACGCCGCCGAGATCGGCATGGAACACCACCTGGGCCTGACCTGCGACCCGGTGGGCGGGCTGGTGCAGATTCCCTGCATCGAGCGCAACGCCATCGCCAGCGTCAAGGCCATCAACGCCGCGCGCATGGCGCTGCGCGGCGACGGCACGCATTTCGTCAGCCTGGACCAGGTCATCAAGACCATGCGCGAGACCGGCGCCGACATGATGAGCAAGTACAAGGAAACGGCGCGCGGCGGGCTGGCGGTGAACATCGTCGAGTGCTGAGGGCGCGCGCGCCGGCGCCGCCACCGACCCAGGCGCGCCGCGGCAAGCGGCGCTCAAGCCGCGGCCGCCGCGGCCGATAAGACGTGGGTCTGCCCGTGTCCCGCGGCCCGTCCGCAGCCCCACTCTCGCCCGCCTGCGATGCCCGCCTCCGCCCCTGCCGACCCGCCCGCCCCTGCCCACCCGCCTGCCGACGAGCGCACCGCGCGCCTGCCGCAGCGCCTGCGCCGGTGGCTCGCCGCGCTGGGCGCCGTCGGTGCGGTGATGGTGGCGCTGCCGCTGGTGCAGCTCCTGCGCTACCAGAAGGCCGAGGTGCAGGCCATCGTCGCCGAACGCGCCGCGCTCGACCCCGTGGCGCGCGCCGTCCACGTCCAGCGCGGGCTGCTGGCGCACCGGGACCTCGCCGGCCAGGTGCTGCGCGGCCGCCTGGCGTTCGAGCCCGAACGCCGCCTGCGCCAGGGCGAGGTCGACGACGGCGTGAAGGCCCTCTCGGTGGCACTCGCTGCCGGCCTGTGGGAACGCGCGGTGAGCGAATCCGACGCCCTCGGCGAAGACTGGCTGCTGCTGGCGCGCCAGGTCGGCAGCCGCGGCATCAGCGCCGGCGAGAGCGACCAGGCCCACGGCCTGCTGATCGAGCAGACGCTGCAGGTCATCGACCTCGTTGCCGACGCCTCGCCCGCGGCCGGCGCCAACGGCGCCGGCGGTGCCAGCCTGGCGCTGGTGCATGGCCTGCCGCGGCTGGCGCTGCAGATGGCAGCACTGGCTCCCGAGGTCGACGAGCCCGCGCGCGAACGCGAGCTGGCGGGCAGCGAAGCCGCGCTGGCGCGCCTGCTGGGCCGCCTGGACGCGGCGCTGGAGCGCCAGGGTCGCGCCGTCGGCGACGGGCCGGCGCTGCGCTCGCCGCTGGCCGACG
>CAIWPS010000093.1 GCA_903914615.1 uncultured beta proteobacterium
CCGTCGACGGCGGCTCAGCGTAAGCGCGCGGTGATCACACCCCCACGCCAGCGGGCCTACGGTCTGATGGCGACGGCGGGCTGCCAGCGGTGCGGCAGCAATTCCTCGATCCGGCCGGCGGGCTGCGTGGGTAGCCTGGTCAGTACGTCCTTGAGATAGGCGTACGGATCGTGCCCATTGAGCTTGGCCGAGTGCAGCAAGCTCATGACCGCCGCGGCGCGCTGTCCCGCCCGAAGCGAGCCAGCGAACAACCAGTTCGATCTTCCAAGAGCAATCGGTCGGATCTGGTTCTCCACCCAGTTGTTGTCCGCCGGCAGATCGCCGTCGTCGATGAACCGCGTCAGCGCATCCCAGCGCCGCAGGCTGTAGTCGATGGCCTTGGCCGTGGCTGAGCCCTCGGGCACCAGTGCTCGCTGCTGCTGCAACCATTGCTGCAGCGCCTGGGCTACCTTGGCCGACCGCTCCTGGCGTATTCGCCTTCGTTCATCAGGTGTGATGTCTCTCACCTCACGCTCGATGTCGTACAGCTCGCCGAAGAACTTCAGCGCCCGCTCGCCCACCTGGCTGCCGTGGTTGACCCACAGCTCGTGGAACTTGCGCCGGGCGTGAGCATTATTTGGTGCTCGGCATAATGCTCATTATCCCGAGCGATGTTTTATCTTGAGTACGAGACCTGCGGTCGCAGCCCACGGGTCGCACGACACCGGTGTGGCACTCCGCATAAATCCGACGCGAGCGACGCACCGCGGCATCCGGGCGCACGTGGTCGTCGTATATCGGCCGCATGGTCACTCGCTCCGGCAACTCACAGCACATCGAACGTCCGCCGACGGATCGGGACATCCTGCGGGTGTGGCACGCCGATCGCAGCATCAGCGACACCGTCGCGCAGCTCTATCTGCAATGGATCGCGCGCTTCCGCCACTACTGTGGGGAATTGGGTCTCGTTGAAGCGAACGAACTGACGCACGAAGGGACCAAGCGCTTCCAGGCTTGGTACGTGGCTTCGCACAAGGCCTGCACCGTCCCCATTGGGCTCGCGAACTCGTCGATGCACGCTTTGCGCCGCGTCCACGAGGTGATGGGTACCCAGATGCCAGCGTGGAGAACACCGGCAAGCCCTCAGTCTCCGTCCTCGGCCGTCCTGCGCGACTACGCCGTGCACCTGACTCGGCATCGAGGCAATCCGGACGTCACGGTCCACAAGAAGCTGGACCATGTCGGCAAGTTGTTCGAGCACCTGGCGGCCTCGGGCAAGTCGTGGCGTCAGATGCGCTTGCCCGACATCGACGAATTCCTTATCCAGTGCGCGTATGGCTACTCGCGGGCCACGACGGCGGACATCGCCAGCACGGTCAGATCCTTCTGCAGATTCTTGCTGGCCAGCGGACGGCTGCGCTTCGATCTGGCCGTCGCCGTGATATCGCCCGTGCAGCCCCAGTTCGAACGGCCGCGGCGCGCCTGGCCCTGGGAGGACGTTCAGCGACTGCTGCGTGCCGTGGATACGAGCACGGCCGCAGGGCTGCGTGACCACGCATTGCTGCTGATGATGAGCACCTACGGCCTTGGCGCTGGCGAGGTGATCCGTCTGGAGTTGCAGGACATCGACTGGGCCACCGGCACGATCCATGTGGTGCGGCCGAAGACGGGCGTCAACTTCGTGCTGCCCTTGCTGCCGGCGGTGGGCAAGGTGCTGGCAAGCTACCTTCGCCACGGCCGACCACCTCACACGCCCACGCGTCACGTGTTCGTCCAGGCGAAGGTTCCGTTCGGCGCCCTGACGGCTTCATCTGCGGTCCGGCACGTTCTCATCAAGCATGCCAAGGCCGCCGGCATCCAGGCCGCCTACATGGGTACCCATGTCCTACGGCACTCGAACGCCGCCAGGCAAGTCGATGTTGGAACGCAAGCCAGGACGCTGTCGGAACTGTTGGGGCACCGCGACTCCCAGTCGCTGTCGGCTTATGTTCGCATCGCCACGCAGACGCTGCGCGGAGTCTCGCTGCCGGTGCCGCGATGAACACGAAGGTCACCGCCGTGGGCTTGGCGCAAGACGCCGCCGAGTTCCTTGCGTTCAAGCGCGCCATGGGCATGAGCTACCGACGCGCGGAGTTCGATCTCAACAGCTTCGTACGCTTCGTTCGTGACCGATACGGCGAACGCTGGGCGTCGCTGGACGAGGCTGTGACGCTGTGGGCCACGCGCGCCGGGGCGCGCAAGGCCATCACCGTGGGTAACGAGTTCGGTGTCGTGCGCCAGCTCTGTCTATTCCGGCGCCGACGTGACCCGCGCGCCTTCGTCCCCGAACACGCGGTGGCACCCGTGCGGGAATCGGTGTTCGTGCCCTACATCTTCAGCAACGAAGAAGTGCTCGCCCTGATCGAAGCGGCCTCACGGCACGAGGGCCGCAACCTATGCGGCGCGATGTTGCGCACGCTCACCTTGGTGCTGTACTGCACCGGCATGCGACTGGGTGAGGCCACGCGGCTGCGCATGGAAGACATCGATCTTCGCCAGGGCATCCTGACCGTGCAGCGAAGCAAGGGGCGTTCGCGCATTTTGCCGATCCGAGACGATCTCGTTGCCGAACTGAGGCACTACCTGCGACATCGCGAGAAGGTGCTGGCCAGCACCGGCGTCGGCACCTCGCTGGCCCTGTTCGTCCGTCGGGACGGGTCGGCGCTCACCTTGCATGCCGCATCGGACGTATTGCGCCGCCTGCTTCGCGATCTCGGGCTGAAGCCGGCGAGCGGCCGGTGCGGCGCCAGGCCCTACGAATTCCGGCACGCCTTCGCGGTGCATCGGCTGACCGCGTGGGCCGTTGCAGGCGTGGACGTGCATGCCCATCTGCCACAACTCTCGGCCTACCTGGGGCACGTGAACGTGCTGGGTACCGAGGTCTACCTCAAGGCGACGCCGCAGTTGCTGGAACTGGCAAGCCGGCGCTTCGAGCAGCACTCGCTGGGCAGGCGGCGCGAGCCATGAGCCGCGTGGCCTCCCGTGGCCTGTTCGCACAGGTCGAGACGTACTTCACCGACTACCTGCCGAAGCAGCGAGGCGCCAGCGTTCACACCGTCCGTGCCTACCGGGACGCGCTGACGCTGCTGATCAGGTTCGTGGCTGAACGGCTTGGCCGCGGTGTGGCCTCCTTGGAGTTGTGCGACCTGAACGTCGATGCAGTGACGCGCTTCCTCGATCACATCGAACTCGAACGGTCGAACACGGCGGCGACACGGAACTGTCGGCGGGCGGCAATCCGCGGCTTCTTCAAGCACCTGCTGCGTAGCGACCTGGCCCACTCGCAGCAGTACATGCGGGTGCTGGCCATCCCCGCGAAGAAGGCCAGGCAGCGACCCGCCACCTACCTGGAGGCGGACGACGTTCGACTGATCATCAACATGCCCGACCGGCGAACGCACGACGGATGGCGTGACTACACGCTGCTGCTCTTCCTCTACAACTGCGGAGCACGGGTGAGTGAAGCCGCGAGCCTGCGCTGGGATGACCTGCAGTTGACCGCGCCGCGGCACGTTCGGCTGTTCGGCAAGGGCAAGAAGGAACGCCTGTTGCCGTTGTGGTCGGAGACTGCCAAGGCGCTACATCGGCTTCGCGGCATCACCCGCGGAACTGATCAGCAATTCGTGTTCCTCAACCGGCACAGCCAACCGATGACGCGCGACGGGATCGCGTACGTGCTGGCCAAGCACGCCGCTGCCGCGGCCGGCGTCAACCAGGCGCTGCGGCGCAAGCGCATCACGCCTCACGTGCTGCGCCACAGTTGCGCCGTGGCCCTACTGCAGTCCGGAACTGATGTCACCGTGATCAGGGACTACCTGGGACACGCCAGCGTGGCCACGACAGGTCGCTACATCACGACCAACCTGCAGATGAAGCGCGATGCGATGCAGGCGTTCTGGAAGAAGGCAGGCATCGAGCCGGCGAGTACCAAGGCGTGGAAGCCCAAGGCGGACCTTCTTGCCTTCTTGCGGTCTCTCTGAACCGCCGAATCTTATGTGGTGACCAGTTCTGCGATCCGCCGCGAAGAACTTGGCCGGGCGGACCGTTGCACCAGATAAAACATCGCTCGGGATAATGAGCAACGCAATATGCGGTTCTGCGCCCGTCCAGCGACAGCGCAGCGTCGTAGCCGCTGTACGCGTCGACCACGAGCGTACCGGCCCATCCCTTCAAGAACGCGCACGGATACTGGCCCCCGCGCCCGGCGCAGAAGTCG
>CAIWPS010000094.1 GCA_903914615.1 uncultured beta proteobacterium
AAGAGCTCGACCAGCATGGCCGCGATCGGCCCGTAGACCATGGTGACGTAGATCACCATGATGGTCAGGATCAGGATCAGCATCCACCAGTTGCCGCTGAAGGTCGGGATCGGGTCGGCCTTGGCCGGGTAGCCGGCGGCATTCAGCGCGGCGCGCACGTCCTTCTCGAAGCGTGCCTTCTCGTCCTTCGCGTTCGGCGCCTTGCCGTTATAGCCGGGGATCGCCTTGTCGCCGATCTTGACGGTTGCCGTCGCGGCGCTCGGATCCTCGATCTTGTCGTAGTTCACGCCCGCGTTGGACAGGAACTGCCGCGACAGGTCGCACGCGGTATAGAACTGCGCCGTGCCGGTGAGGTTGAGGATCAGGTTGCAGTCGCCCGCCGGCGCCACTACCGTGACCGGTGACTTCTCGATCGCCGCTTCCAGTTTCGGGTTGGCGTAGGTCGTCAGCGCATGGAAGAGCGGGAAGTAGGTCAGCACCGCGATCAGGCAGCCGGCCATGATGATGGGCTTGCGGCCGATGCGGTCGGACAGCGAGCCGAAGAAGATGAAGAAGGGCGTGCCCAGGATCAGCGAGACGGCGATGAGGATGTTGGCCGTGGGCCCGTCGACCTTGAGGAAGGACTGCAGGAAGAACAGCGAATAGAACTGCCCTGTGTACCAGACCACGGCCTGGCCGGCGGTGGCGCCGACGAGGGCCAGGATGACGATCTTCAGGTTGCCCCACTGGCCGAAGGACTCGGTCAGCGGCGCCTTCGAGGTCTTGCCTTCGGACTTCATGCGCGCGAAGGCCGGCGATTCCGACAGCCTCAGGCGGATCCACACCGAGACCGCGAGCAGCAGGCCCGAGAAGGCGTAGGGGATGCGCCAGCCCCAGTCGGCGAAGTCCTTCTCGCCGGTGTAGGTGCGGGTGCCCAGGATGACCATCAGCGCCAGCATCAGGCCGACCGTGGCCGTGGTCTGGATCCAGGCCGTGTAGGCGCCGCGCTTCTTGTGCGGCGCATGTTCGGCCACGTAGGTCGCTGCACCGCCGTACTCGCCGCCCAGCGCCAGGCCCTGCAGCAGGCGCAAGGCGATCAGCGTCACCGGTGCGGCGATGCCCCAGCTGGAGTAGGTGGGCAGGAAGGCCACCAGGAAGGTGGACAGGCCCATGATCAGGATCGTCACCAGGAAGGTGTACTTGCGGCCGACCAGGTCGCCCAGGCGGCCGAAGACGATGGCACCGAAAGGCCGCACCGCAAAGCCGGCGGCGAAGGCGAGAAGGGTGAAGATGTCGCGCGTGGCGGGGTCGAGCTTGGTGAAGAAGTTGGCCGCGATGATCGAGGCCATGACACCGAACAGGTAGAAGTCGTACCACTCGAAGACCGTGCCCAGGGACGAAGCGAAGATGACGCGCTTCTCGTCCGGGGTCATCGGTCGCGGTTCGGCGTTGACGAACGCCGCGCGGGATGAAGCCGTTGCCATGGTGAGTACTCCTGGTGAAGCCAACGATTGAAAGCAGGGGATAGCGACAGGCCCAGCCCGTCGCGCCGGCGCAGTCTTTTCAGTCTGGCTGACCGATTCCTGACAATCCCGGGCCCGAGCGCGGTCTGGCCGCGGGCGCACGGGTTTCCCCAGTTATCGATTACCCCGCCCACGGTGCCTCGGGCAGGTGAGACGGGGGTCGGTCGGGGCTGGCGGCTGACGGAGAATCGGCCCATGGCACCGGCAACGCGCAAACGGTTCTGGCAGCACACCACGCGCTGGACAGCGGCGCTCCTGCTGGCGTGGCTGGCCGTCAACCTGTTGGTGCCCTGGTTCGCGCGCGACCTCAACCGGCTGCAGGGTTTCGGATTTCCGGCCGGCTACTGGCTCGCCGCCGAAGGCGCGCTCGGCCTGTACCTGCTCATCATCCTGGTCTACGTGGTGGTGATGGAAAGGCTCGAGGCCCGCTGTCGGGCCGAAGCCGGCGAACCCGTGCCCGCCGAGCCGCCCGCGGCGGGGTTGCCTTGACGGCCCGACCCGAGGCCCCCGCCCCAGCCAGCCTGGAGCGCCGGCTCAGCCTGCGCTATGCGCTCTTCATGGTGGCCTTCGCCGGCCTCATCGGCGGCATGGCGCTGGCCGAGCGCCTGGGCCTGCCGCGCAGCTGGATCGGCGCCGCTTTCCTCGTGCTCACGGTGGCGGCCTATGCCGGCATCGGTTTTCTCTGCCGCACCTCCAACGAGGTCGACTACTTCGTTGCCGGCCGCCGCGTGCCGGCGATCTACAACGGCCTGGCGACCGCGGCCGACTGGATGTCGGCAGCCTCGTTCATCGGCACCGCCGGCGTCCTCTACCTGCAGGGCTTCGCAGGCCTGGCCTACATCCTGGGCTGGACCGGCGGCTACTGCCTGCTGGCGCTGCTGCTGGCGCCCTACCTGCGCCGCTTCGGCCAGTACACCGTGCCCGACTTCCTGGGTGCGCGCTACGGCGGCACGTGGCCGCGGCTGATCGGCGCCCTGGCGGCCGTGGCCGTTTCCTTCGTCTACGTCGTGGTGCAGATCTACGGCGTCGGGCTCATCACCTCGCACCTCACGGGCTTCGGCTTCGAGCTCGGCATCTTCGTCGGCCTGGGCGGGGTCCTGGTGTGCTCCTTCCTGGGCGGCATGCGCGCCGTGACCTGGACGCAGGTGGCGCAGTACCTGGTCCTCATCGTGGCCTACCTGGTGCCGCTGATGTGGCTGTCGGTCAAGCAGACCGGCAGCATCACGCCGCTGGTGTCGTATGGCGAGCAGCTCGAGAAGATCGCCGCCC
Source organism: uncultured beta proteobacterium (assembly GCA_903914615.1). Taxonomy (GTDB): domain Bacteria; phylum Pseudomonadota; class Gammaproteobacteria; order Burkholderiales; family Burkholderiaceae_C; genus Rubrivivax. Next base: position 2,772 of record CAIWPS010000094.1, read on the forward strand.
GCGAGAAGCAACTGGCCGTCGACCCGCGCGAGCTGTCGGTCATCGCCAGCCTGCGCGAGCGCGCCGCCGACGACGAGCGCAAATTGCGGGACGTGCGCAGCGCCATGGCTGCCGACGACACGGCGGCGCTGCATCGCATCGCCGCGCTGCGTGCCGAGAATGCGCCGCTGGCGCTCGTCCAGCGTGCCGAGCGCGAATACGTGCAGCGCCCGCGCACCGAGGCGCAGGCGCGCAGCGCCTACGCGCGCGACCGCGACGCCACGCTGGCCCACGCCCAGCCGCTGGCAGGCATGCCGCCGCAGACCTTGCCGTATGCCGTCGGCGACCCCGCGGGTGACGCCGCGTCGGTGCAACGCTACGACAGCGCGCGCGTCAACTTCGTCGCCCTCATGCTGTGCCTGATGATGGGCACGGCGGCCATGCCGCACGTGCTGACGCGCTACTACACGACGCCTTCGCCGAAGGAGGCGCGGCGCTCGGTGTTCTGGTCTCTGCTGTTCATCACGCTGCTGTACCTGGCCGCGCCCGTGCTCGCAGTGCTGGTCAAGTACGAGGTGCTGCAGCATGTCGTCGGCCTGCCGATGGACCAGCTGCCGGCCTGGATCGGCCGCTGGTCGCGTCTCGACCCGAGCCTGGTCTCGGTGCGCGACTACAACGGCGACGGCGTGCTGCAGCTGGGCGAGCTGTGGATCGGCGGCGACGTTGTCGTGCTGGCCGGACCCGAGATCGGCGGTCTGCCCTACTGGGTGACCTGTCTGGTCGCCGCCGGCGGGCTGGCCGCGGCGCTGTCCACCGCCGACGGGCTGCTGCTGACGATCGCCAACGCGCTCTCGCACGACATCTACTTCCGCCTCGTCAACCCGCGCGCCTCGGCGGCCGGGCGCGTGGTGGCGTCGAAGGTGCTGGTGATGGTCATCGCACTGCTGGCGGCGGTGATCGCGGCGCTGCGCATCACCGACATCCTGCAGTTCGTGTCGGTCGCCTTCTCGCTCGCCGCGGCGGCCTTCTTCCCGGCGCTGGTGCTGGGCATCTTCTGGCGCCGTGCCAACGGTGCCGGCGCCGTGGCCGGCATGCTCGCCGGGCTGGGCGTGAGCGGCTGGTACATCGCCACCAACCTGCCGCTGCTGCGAGGGCTGTTGGGCGTGACCCGCCCGCTGGCCGAATGCCAGTGGCTGGGCGTGGACGCCATCGCCGCCGGTGTCTTCGGCGTGCCGGTGGGGATCGCGGTGATGGTGCTCGTCAGCCTGCTCACGGCCGCGCCTGCGCCGTCGCAGGACGCCCTCGTCGACCGCATGCGGTTCCCGCAGCCCGGCGAATCCTGACCCGGCGCGACAAGCGGTCAGGCGCGCCGCCGGCGCTGCTACAATCGTGGGCTTTCCTTGCCGCACCCGTCATGTTGATGCATCGGGGCGGCTTCACCTCCCGGGTCCCCGGGCCGGGCGTCCAAAGACGCCTTGAATCCACAAGGAGTGTTCATGCGTCACTACGAGATCGTGCTGCTGATCCACCCGGACCAGAGCGAACAGGTTCCGGCCATGCTGGAACGCTACAAGACCCTGGTCACCGCAAGCGGTGGCAAGGTGCACCGCGTGGAAGACTGGGGCCGGCGCCAGCTGGCCTACATGATCCAGAAGCTGGTGAAGGCGCATTACCTGTGCCTGAACATCGAGGTCAGCAACGAGACGCTGACCGAGATCGAAACCGGCTTCCGCTTCAACGACGCCGTGCTGCGCCACCTCACGGTGGCCAAGGCCAAGGCCGAGACGACGCCGTCGATCATGATGAAGGCCGTCGAGCGCGAGGAAGCCCGCAAGGAGCGCCAGGAGGCCACCGCCTGAAGCCGGCTGCGGCGCCTGCCGCCGGTGCCCGCCGATGAACCGCCTGGTTCTGTCGGCGACGCTGGTGGAGCGGGCGGCGCTGCGTTACACCCCGGCCGGTCTGCCGGCCCTGGACTTGAGCCTGAAGCACGAGTCCGAGGTCACGGAAGACGGCCAGCCCCGCCAGGTCTCGATGGAGATGAAGGCGGTTGCGATCGGGGCGGTGACGCGGCCGCTGCTGGCTCAGGCGCTGGGGACGGCCGGGCACTACGCCGGTTTCGTCACCAGCACCCGCAACAGGCGCGGCCTGCTGTTCCACATCACCTCGGTCGAACCCGTCGCCTGACCGTCCGGCCCCCAGTTCACGCATTTCGTTAGGAGTTTCATATGCCCCCGCCCCGTGGTAAAGGTCGCTTCTCCAAGGACAAGCGCCCCAAGCGCAACAACCAGTCTCTGCTGTTCCGCCGCAAGCGTTTCTGCCGCTTCACCGTCGCCAAGGTCGAGGAGATCGACTACAAGGAAATCGACGTCCTGCGCGACTTCGTCGGCGAGAACGGCAAGATCACGCCGGCCCGCCTGACCGGCACGCGCGCCTTCTACCAGCGCCAGCTCACGACCGCGATCAAGCGCGCCCGCTTCCTCGCGCTGCTGCCGTATTCCGACCAGCACAAGGTCTAAGAGGAGCCCACCATGCAAATCATCCTTCTGGACAAGGTCGGCAAGCTCGGCAACCTCGGCGACGTCGTCAAGGTCAAGCAGGGCTACGCGCGCAACTACCTGATCCCGTCCAAGCTGGCGCGCCGCGCCACCGAGGCCGCGATCAAGGAATTCGAAGGTCGCCGCGCCGAACTGGAAAAGGCCGCCTCGGCCAAGCTCGCCGCAGCGCAGGCCCTGGGCGAGCAGCTCTCCGGCAAGACGGTGCGCATCGCGCAGAAGGCCGGTGTCGACGGCCGGCTCTTCGGTTCGGTCACCAATGCCGACATCGCCGAAGCGCTGACCAAGGCCGGCATGACCGTGGCCAAGTCGCAGGTGCGGCTGCCCACGGGCCCGCTGAAGACCGTCGGCGACCACCCGGTGTCGGTGGCGCCGCATGGCGACGTCGTCGTCGAGGTCACCGTGCAGGTGGTGCCCCAGGTTGACTGAGCGCGCCTGAGGCGATCATGATGGGGCGCCGGCGCGATCCGGCGGCCCCGCTCTCGAAGGCCGGCTTTCGCCGGCCAGGTACTTCAAGCAAGGCCGGCGCATGCCGGCCTTGTGCATTCTGGCTGCCGGACTTGTCCCGCCCCGCCCACCGTTCATCCACAGCCTTGCCCACAGGCCCTGCGCCCGCCCCGCCATGTCAGCGATCTTCGACGCCCGCGATGCCGCCCCCCATGACGACGAGGTCGCGCGCCTGCGCGTGCCGCCGCATTCGGTGGAGGCCGAGCAGAGCGTGCTCGGCGGCCTGCTGCTGGACAACCTGGCCTGGGACCGCGCCGGCGACCTGCTCACCGACGGCGACTTCTACCGCCACGAGCATCGGCTGATCTACGCCGCCATCGGCGCGCTCGTCTCGCAGAGCAAGCCGGCCGACGTCATCACCGTCTTCGAGCAGCTGCAGAGCCTGGGCAAGGCGCAGGACTGCGGCGGCCTGGCCTACCTGAATGCGCTGGCGCAGAGCGTGCCCAGCGCCGCCAACATGCGCCGCTACGCCGAGATCGTGCGCGAGCGCTCGATCCTGCGCAAGCTCATCGCCGCCAGCGACGACATCGCCACCAGCGCCTTCAACCCGGGCGGCCGCCAGGTCAGCACCGTGCTCGACGAGGCCGAGAGCAAGATCTTCCAGATCGGCGAGGAAGGCTCGCGCCAGAAGCAGGGCTTCCAGGGCATCGACAAGCTGGTCGTGAGCCTGATCGACCGCGTGCAGGAACTGCACGACAACGGCGCCGAGGAAGTCACCGGCGTGCGCACCGGCTTCTACGACCTCGACCGCATGACCGCGGGATTGCAGAAGGGCGACCTGATTGTGCTGGCCGCGCGGCCCTCGATGGGCAAGACCGCGTTCGCGCTGAACATCGCCGAGCACGTGGCGGTGCAGGAAGGCCTGCCGGTGCTGGTGTTCTCGATGGAAATGGGCG
>CAIWPS010000095.1 GCA_903914615.1 uncultured beta proteobacterium
GCGGTGGCGCAGAGCTGGTCGAGCCGGCGCACGAAGGTGTCGCTGTCGGTGGGGGCCGCCAGCAGCAGCAGCACGCGCGCCGCCTGGTCCACGGTCCACGCCGACGGGTCCCAGCCCGCGCGGGCCTGTACCGCCAGCGCCAGGTCTTCCGGCGGCAGGGCCAGCGCCGCCTTGCCGAGCTTGCGCACGACCAGGCTGATGCAACGGTAGAGGTCGCGGTCGCTGCCGCCGCCGGCGAGGCTGGCGACGCCGTCGCGCAGCCAGGCGGCCCCTGCTGCGTCAAGCCGGGCATCGAGCCAATGCTGCAAAGCTGCCTGCGGGGTCATGCCCTGGCCTTTCGCGAATCTGCTCGCCGCTGCGTCATGCGGCCGCCGGGAAGAGGTGGTCGAGCAGCAACTGCTTGACCGAGGTGGCCGCGACGGGGCCCTCGGGCAGCGTGCGCGGCGCCGTGGTGATGAACAGCGGGCCGTCGTCGGCGTGGTCGGTCGGGCGGCCGTGCGAGCCGCGCACGATGGTCGCGTCCAGCCCGATGACGTCCATCAGGTAGCGCATGCCCAGCGCCTTCTTCGCCAGCCGCGCCGCCACTGCCAGCTTGGGCAGCGCGATCTTCGGGTCGATGAAGAGCTCGACCGGGTCGTAGCCGGGCTTGCGGTGGATCTCGACCGTGCGCGCGAAGTCGGGTGCGCGCGCGTCGTCGAGGAAGTGGTAGTAGGTGAACCAGCTGTCGGCCTTGGCGATGGCGACGAGTTCGCCGGAGCGCGCATGGTCCAGGCCCGCGGCGCGCTTGCCGGCGTCGTCCAGCACCGTCTCCACGCCCGGCAGGGCGGCCAGGCAGGCGGCCACCGCGGGTACGAGTTCCGGTCGCGCGACATAGACATGGGCGAGCTGGTGGTCGGCGACGGCGAAGGCGTCCGACGCGCCGGCGTCGAGCTGTTCCAGACCGCGTTCCAGGCGCACCTTCAGCCAGCCGGCCTCGCGCAGTGCGCGGTTCACGTGCACCGGTCGCGAGACCTCGGTAATGCCGTATTCAGACAGCACGACGACTTCCGCGCCCTGCGCGCGTGCCTGCTCGATGATGGGTGCGCACAGCGCGTCGACAGCCGCCACCTGGGCCGGGATGCCCGGGTGCTTCGGGCCGAAGCGCTGCAGGTCGTAGTCCAGGTGCGGCAGGTAGACCAGTGACAGCGTCGGCCGCTGGCGCTGCAGCACGTGCAGCGCGCTCTGCGCGATCCAGCGGCTGGAGACGATGTCGGCGCCCGGGCCCCAGAAGCGGAAGAGCGGGAACTCGCCCAAGGCGCCCTGCAGTTCGTCGCGCAGGCCGGCCGGGTGGGTGTGGATGTCCGGCATCTTGCGGCCGTCGGCCAGGTACATCGGCCGCGGCGTCACCGCCACATCGACCTGGGCGTACATGTTGTACCACCAGAAAAGCTGTGCGCAGGTGAACGCGGGGTCGCGGCGCTTCGCGGCTTCCCAGACCTTCTCGCCGCCGACCAGGCGGTTGGACTGGCGCCAGAGCCAGATCTCGGACAGGTCGCGGAAATACCAGCCGTTGGCGACGATGCCGTGGTCGCGCGGCAGCAGCCCGGTGAGCATGGAGGACTGCACCGTGGTGGTCACCGCGGGCAGCACGGTGGCCAGCGGGCGCATGCCGCCCTCGCGTGCCAGCGCCTGCAGGCAGGGCGCATGGGGCAGCAGGCCAGGCGTGAGCCCGACCACGTTCAGGACCACGGTCGGCGTCACGCTGGCGCCCGTCCCGACAACGGGCGGGCCACACTCCAGGGCTGGAACAAACGGCTGCTCCCCTTCCGTTGACGGGACGAATGGCCGTGCGCCGGCACGTCACGCGGCCGCGGTGCAGGTGCCCTGTCGGCATCTGGCGCCGGCCTGTCGAAAAGCTGTTTCACGGTATGCCGGACCCACCGGCGGGGGGCCCGAATGGAAGCCTCCGACCGAGTGTAGCGGGCCGTTCCGGCCTTGGGCACGCTCAAGGTCGGGGGGTGGATGGGCGTCTGGCGTGACACTCCGCACGCGCCCCGCGGCCACGTCCCGTGGCCTGTGCCCGCGGCAAGCGCGCAGGCGGCATCGGCACCGCGGCGCCGGCCAGCACCCCGCTCAACTGCCGCGCACCGCCGCCGGTGCCCCGGGGCCAGGGTCTTGGCGCGGCGGCTGCCGCCCTTGAATCCCGCGGCCTCGGCGCCATCTGGCAGGCCTCTTCGTTCTTTGCTGGAGTCCCCATGAGGCGCTTGCTGA
>CAIWPS010000096.1 GCA_903914615.1 uncultured beta proteobacterium
CCCGCCGTGCCCCAGATCCTCAACACCAACCTCATGTCGCTCGAGGCGCAACGCAACCTGAGCATGAGCCAGAGCACCCTGGCCACCTCGATGCAGCGCCTGTCCTCGGGCCTGCGCATCAACAGCGCCGCCGACGACGCCGCCGGCCTGTCCATCGCCACGCGCATGAACTCGCAGGTCCAGGGCATGAGCGTGGCCGGCCGCAATGCCAACGACGCCATCTCGCTGTCGCAGACCGCCGACGGCGCGCTGGGCTCGGTGACGACGCTGCTGCAGACCATGCGCCAGCTTGCCGTGCAGTCGGCCAACGGCACCAACACCGCCGCCGACCGCACCAGCCTGGACCAGGAATTCCAGCAGCTGGCGCAGGAAGCCACGCGCACGCTCAGCGGCACGCAGTTCAACGGCCAGAGCATCCTGCAGTCGACCAACGCGCAGACCTTCCAGATCGGCGCCAATGCCGACACCACGGTCAACCAGCTCAGCATCGCCGGCTACGACTGGACCGCCGACACCAGCGTCGGCGGCGTGCTCGGCACGGCGGTCATCACCGGCACGGCCACCGCCGCCATCACCATCTCCGGCACCGACGGCACCGCCGCGACGTCGGCCATCTCGTCCATCGACACCGCCATCGACGCCATCAACACCCAGCGCTCGACCTACGGCGCGATCGAGAACCGCTTCAACAACGTGATCTCGAACCTGCAGACCGCCGGCGTCAACCAGAGTGCCGCCTACAGCCGCATCATGGACGCCGACTACGCCGCGGAAACCGCCAACCTGTCGCGCGCGCAGATCCTGCAGCAGGCCGGCAATGCGATGGTGGCGCAGGCCAACCAGATGCCGCAGCAGGTCCTCGCGCTGCTGAAGTAAGCCGCTCGGCGCGGCGACGCCGCGGCGGCTCAAGTCGGCGCCCGGAGGGCCGATAAACGGTGACGTGTCGGCCGCCGGCCGACCTCCGTGTCAACCTTTCCCGGCCGGGCGCCCGCGGCGCAACGGCAAGAGGCTCCGCCATGTCCGTCAGCACGCTCAACCTCACCAGCCTGGCACCCAAGATCACGTCCCTGGGCGTGGGCAGCGGCCTGGACCTGAACAGCATCGTCAGCCAGCTGGTCGCCGTCGAGTCGCAGCCGATGACGCAGCTGCAGTCCGCAGCCAGCACGCTGCAGACGACCATCTCCGACTACGGCCAGATCTCCAGCCTGATGAACACGCTGCAGACCTCGGCCAGTGCGCTGGCCAACGTCACGCTGTGGTCGCAGCAGTCGGCCACGTCCAGCAACAGCGGCGGCGTCGCGGTCAGCGTCGGGTCCGGTGCCGTCAGTGGCAACTACGCCGTCTCCGTGCAGTCGCTGGCCAGCGCGCAGACCGTGGCTTCGGCCAGTTCCTACAGCAGCGCCGGCGCGACCGTGGGCAGCGGCACGCTGACCTTCCAGCTCGGCGCCTGGGACGCCGCGCAAGCCAACTTCACGCCGCAGTCGGGCAGCAGTTCGGTCAGCGTCGCGGTCACCCCCACCGACACCTTGCAGACGATCTCGGACAAGGTCAACGCGCTGGGTCTGGGCGTCACCGCCTCGCTGGTCACCGACGCCAGCGGCACGCGGCTGGCCTTCACGTCCACCAGCACCGGCAGCAGCAACGGGTTTCGCATCCAGGCCGCCGACGACGACGGCAACAACACCGACGCCGGCGGCCTCTCGGCGCTGGCCTACGACCCGGCCAGCGGCACCACCGGCACGGTGCTGGGCACGGCGGCATCGAATGCCACGGCCATCATCAACGGCATCAGCGTCAGCTCGGCCACCAACACCCTGGCCAGCGCGGTGCCGGGCCTCACGCTCACGCTCGGCCAGGTCAGCGCCACGCCGGTGAACATCGCCGTCAGTGCCAACCAAGCCTCCATTTCCAGCGCCATCACCACCTTCGTGTCGTCCTTCAACGCGCTGTCGTCCTACCTCGGCACGGCCACCGCCTACGACGCCACCACCAAGACCGCGGGCGACCTGCAGGGCGACAACACGGCGAACAGTCTGCAACGCCTGTTGCGCGCCAACCTGAGCGCCACCACCGGCGCGTCCAGCGTCTTCAAGACGCTCTCGGACGTGGGCCTGCAGTTCCAGCGCGACGGCACCATCAGCATCGACCAGCCGACGCTGAACTCGGCGCTGAACAACCTGCCCGAGCTGAAGAAGGCCTTCACCAACATCGACACGACGACGCCCGGCAACAACGGCCTGGCGCAGAACTTCGTCAACTTCACCCAGCAGGCGCTGGGCGTGAACGGCCTGGTGACCACGGCCACCAGCGGCCTGCAGGCGCAGCTGACCGACAACGGCAACCAGCAGAGCGACCTCACCAACCGCATCTCGGCCTACCAGACGACGCTGGTGGCGCAGTACACGGCGCTGGACACGCAGATCGCCCAGCTGAACGCGCTGAGCAGCTACGTCACGCAGCAGCTGGCGTCGATCACCGGCACCAAGACGAACTAGCCGCGCGGGGCCCCGCCCTAAGGCTCAAGTGGTCCTCCGCGGGGGCCGATAACCAAGGCACCAGCTGCCCAGGTTCCACACCCCGCCGATGTTCGCAAGCACCTACGCCATGACGCCCTCCGCCGCCGCCCGCCACAGCGGGATGTACCAGCAGGTCGGCGTCGAATCGGGTCTCGCCGGGGCCTCGCCCCACCGCCTCGTGGCCATGCTCTTCGACGGCTGGATGGAGTCGGTGGCCCAGGCCCGCGGCGCCCTGCGCAGCGGCGACATCGCCACCAAGGGCCGGGCCATCGGACGCGCCGTGCGCATCGTCGACGAAGGCCTGCGCGCGGCGCTGAACCTGCAGGGCGGCGGCACGCTGGCGCGCGATCTCAACGACCTCTACGGCTACCTGACGCAGCGCCTGACCCAGGCCAACCTGCGCAACGACGACGAGGCCCTGGCCGAGTGCCAGCGCCTGATGCGGCCGCTGCAGGAAGCCTGGACCGCCATCGGCGCCGGCGCCGAGGCGCGACCCTGATGCACAAGCCCCTGCAACCCGCCACCCGCCCCACAGGAACCGCCGTGATGGACCCGCAATTGCTCAGCTACTACGAGGCCATCGAACGCGCCAGCGCCGACATGCTCAGCGCCGCCCGCGATGGCAACTGGGACGAGGTGCTCAAGCTCGAAGGCGCCTGCGTGCTGCTCATCAGCCAGCTCAAGCATGCGGCCCAGCAGCCCGAAACGGCCGCCGAGAACCTCGATGTGCAGGCCCTGGAGGCCGCCAAGGCCAAGTCGCGCATCATGCAGCGCATCCTCGTCAACGACGCCGAGATCCGCCACCTCGCCGAGCCCTGGCTGCAGGACCTGGACGACACCCTGGCCGGCCGTCACAAGACGCTGCACTAGGCGGTATCGGCGATGTTCCAGGACACCCGACCGGCCGAACTCGACCCCCTGGGCGGCCCCGACCCCTGGGCCGAATTCCGCGTCACCCAGGCCCCCGAACGCCTGCGCCTGCTGCGCGAACTGCGCGACCGCAGCGTGCCGGTGATGCTCAATGCCCCCGACGGTGCCACCCTGTCCAGCGCGCTGTGGGCGGTCGACGACCGCCAGGCGAGGCTGAACTTCAGCATCGACGCCAACGCGCCGCAGCTCGACCGCCTCATCGATGCCGACGAGGCCGTGGCCGTGGCCTACCTGGAAAGCGTGAAGCTGCAGTTCGACGTCGCCGGCCTGGTGCTGGTGCGCGGCCACCAGAGCTGCGGCCTGCAGAGCGGCCTGCCGCGCGAGATCTACCGCTTCCAGCGCCGCAACGCCTTCCGCGTGCGCACCAGCGGCCGCCACGAGCCGGTGGCGCGCTTCCGCCACCCCGGGCTGCCCGAGATGTCGCTGTCGCTGCGCATGCTGGACGTCAGCATCGGCGGCTGCGCGCTGTGGCTGCCCCACGACGTGCCGCCGCTGCAGGCCGGCACGCGCATGGGCGAGGTGCAGGTCGAGCTCGACGCCGACAACCGCTTCGCCGCCCCGGCCACGCTGCAGCATGTCAGCGGCGCCGGCGCGCGCGAACCCGGCGCGTCCGGCGCGCGCCTGGGCTGCGAATGGGCGCCGCTGCCCGGCGCCGCCGAACGCGTGCTGCAGCGCTGGATCGACCGCGCCCAGCAGCGCCGGCGCCTGCTCTCGCTGGGCTGAAGGCCATGCCGGCACCGCGCCGCCCCGCCCCGCCGGCATGCCCGCGCGCGCGTCACCGCGGCGGCTTCACGCTCATCGAATGCACGATGGTCTGCGCCGTCGCGGCCGTCCTCGCCGGCCTGGCCTTCCCCAGTTACCGCCAGCAGCAGCTGCGCATGGCGCGCCTGGACGCCGTCGACGCGCTGACGCGGCTGCAGGCGGCGCAGGAACGCTACCGCGCGGCCACCGGCCTGTACGCGCCCGACCTGGCCACGCTGCGCGGCATCGCCGACACCAGCCCGCAGCAGCGCTACCACCTCGACCTGGCCGCCACCGGCCCCGACAGCTACCGCGCCACGGCGCAGGCCCGCGGCGACCAGGCCGCCGACACCGACTGCGCAGCGATCACGCTCGACGTCAACCAGGGCTACAGCCGCGCCGGCCCGCGCGCCGGCTGCTGGAACCGCTGATGCGCCATCCGGCCCTGCACCCACGCGCCGGCCTGACGCTGCTGGAACTGGCCATCACGCTGGCCATCGTGGCGGTGCTCGGTGCGCTGGCCGTGCCGACGCTGGGCCTGCGCATGGAACGCCAGCGCCTGCAGCATGCGGCCGAGACGCTGGCCGGCGACATTGCCGAGACCCGCTTCGAGGCCGCGCGCCGCGGCCAGGCGCTGCACCTGCTGGCGCATGCCGATGCACCTTGGTGCTGGTCGGTGGCCGTCGCGCCGGGATGCGCCTGCGGCGACCCGCAACCCTGCCAGATGCAGCGGGTACTGGCCGCCGACTTCCCCGGCGTGCGGCTGCTCGGCGACATGGACCTGCGCCTGGACCCCGGCGGCAACGCCAGCCTGGCGCAGGGTGCGACCTTCGAAACGCCGCACGGCGAGCGCCTGCGCGTCGATGTCTCGCCGCTGGGCCGGCCGCGCATCTGCGCCGCCGCGGGCGCCTGGCCGCGGCTGCCGTCCTGCTGAACTCAGATCTGCATGTTCATGATGTCGGAATAGGCCTGGGCCAGCCGATTCCGGACCTGCAGCGCGGCCTGGAATCCGACCTGCGCCTTCTGCATCGCCATCACGGTCTGCTC
>CAIWPS010000097.1 GCA_903914615.1 uncultured beta proteobacterium
CGCGCGGCTTTGCCGTGGCGGCGCCTGCGGCCGCGCCGGCCGCCCCTGCCGCCGTGGCGCACCGGGTCCTGGCCAAGGCCCGCAGCACGCCGCCGGCGCCCAAGCCGGCCGCGGCCAGGCCCGCCCCGGCCCCGGCACCGGCGGCCGCTGCCGCCGCGGCCAGCGACGAATGGGAAACCTTCTAGGCCCGCGCGCTACAGAAGCCGCCCCGGGCTGCCGATAAGCCCTGAACACCCGTCCCGAATACCTGCCGAGGAAGCGCCATGGAAATGATTGCCGAAGCCCAGAACGTCGCCCGCCACGAAGCCGCCCGGGCCACGGCCGCCGCCGCGGCCAGCGTGGCCGGCTCCACCGGCCGCACCGCGCAGGGCGGCGAGTTCCTGACCTTCCGCCTCGGCGCCGAGGAATACGGCATCGACATCCTGCGCGTGCAGGAGATCCGCAGCTACGAGCAGCCCACGCGCATCGCCAACGCGCCGGCCTTCATCAAGGGCGTGGTCAACCTGCGCGGCGTCATCGTGCCGATCATCGACCTGCGCCTGAAGCTGGGCTGCGACTCGGCCGAGTACAACACCTTCACCGTGGTGGTGGTGCTCAACGTGCGCGGCCGCGTCGTCGGCGCGGTGGTCGATTCGGTGTCGGACGTGCTGGAACTGGGCAAGGACCACATCAAGCCCGCGCCCGAGCTCAACTCCAACATCGACGCCGGCTACATCACCGGCATCGGCACCATCAAGAGCGGGCAGGGCGAGAGCGAGAGCGAACGCATGCTGATCCTGATGGACATCGAGGGCCTGATGAGCAGCGCCGACATGGGCTTGATCAGCCACTGAAGGCGGCGGCCGAGGCGGGGCGAAGTCAGTTCGCCACGGCCCGCCGCAGCGTCTCCACAACGGGCCGGCGCAGCACCTCGCGCAGGCCCCACCAGCCCGCCGCCAGCGCCAGCAGCGCGCCGGCCACGGTGCCGGCAAGCGGCGCCCACGGCGAGGGGCTCCAGGCGAAGTCGAAGACCTCGCGCGCCAGCAGCCAGCCCACCGTCACCGCGGCGATGGAGGCCAGCGCGCCGGCCAGCGCGCCCACGCCCAGCAGCTCGGCGCGCTGCACCTGCGCCAGCAGCCGGCTGCCGGCACCCAGCGCCCGCATGACGGCGAATTCGCGCGCCCGCGACTCGCGCGTGGCCGACAGCGCCGCGAACAGAACGACGAGCCCAGCGACGAGGGTGAAGCCGAACAGGAACTCGACCGCCTGGATGACCTGGTCCAGCACGCGCTGCACCTGCGCGATGCTGGCCGAGACGTCGATGCTGGTGATGTTGGGGAAGTCGCGGCTGAGCCGGTTGTCGAAGCCCGGCGTGGCCGGAGCGCGGAAGGCGCTGATGTAGGTGGCCGGCAGCCCGTCCATCGCGGCGTGCGGGAACATGACGTAGAAGTTGGCGCGCATCGAACCCCAGTCGACCTTGCGCAGCGTCGTGATGCGGCCTTCCTGCGGCTGGCCGCCGATGTCGAAGCGCAGGGTGTCGCCCAGCTTCAGCCCGAGCTGGCGGGCCAGGCCTTCCTCGACCGAGATGCCGTCGGCTTCCTCGGCGACCCAGCGCCCGCCGACGACGACGTTGCGGTCGGGCAGTTCGGCACTGTGGCTGAGGTTGAATTCGCGGTCGACGAGCCGGCTGGCGCGCTCGTCGCTGTAGCTGGCAGCCGTGACGCTGCGGCCGTTGATGGCCACCAGGCGGCCGCGGATCATCGGGTACCAGTCGTAGGACTTCACGCCGGCGGCGGTGATCTCGCTGCGGAAGGCCTCGGCCTGCTCGGGCTGCAGATTGATGACGAAGCGGTTGGGCGCGTCGGGCGGCGTGGCCTGGCGCCAGCTGGCGATGAGGTCGGTGCGCAGCAGCACCAGCAGCATCAGCGCCAAGAGGCCCACCGACAGCGCCGAGACCTGCAGCACGGCGTAGGCCGGGCGGGCGGCAATCTGGCGCGTGGCGAGCACCAGCCAGCGCGGGGCGCGGCTCTCCGGCACCGCGCGCCTGAGCACCCACACTGCCGCCCAGGCGGCCAGTGCAAATCCGGCCACGGCCACCGCAAAGCCGCCCACCGCGATGAGCCCCAGCCGCGGGTCGGCCGCCACCGCCAGCAGCAGCGCGATGAAGCCGCCGGCGCCGGCCGCCAGCACGCCCAGCGAGGCCGCCTTCAGGCCGCCGACATCGCGCCGGATGACGCGCAGCGGCGGCACCCGCGCCAGCTGCAGCACCGGCGGCAGGCCGAAGCCCAGCAGCAGCGTCATGCCGATGCCCAGGCCGAAGAGCGCCGGCCCCGGCCCCGGTGCCGGCAGCGAAGCGTTGACCAGCCCGGCCAGCAGCCAGACGAAGACGAAGTGCACCGCCAGCCCCAGCGCCACGCCCAGGGCGCTGGCGAGCAGGCCGACGAAGCCGAACTCCAGCGCGTAGGCGCCGGCGATGCGCCGCTGTGAAAGACCCAGCACGCGCAGCATGGCGCAGTCGTCGAGGTGGCGGGCCGCGAATTCGCGCGCCGCGATGCCCACCGCCACGGCGGCCAGCAGGGCCGAGAGCAGGGCCACGAGGTTGAGGAATTTCTCCGCCCGGTCCAGCGTCTGCTTCATCTCCGGGCGGCCGCTCTGCACGCTTTCCACGCGCAGGCCGCGCAGCTGCGCCGACGACACGCGCTCTTCGGTCCAGCGCACGAATTCGCGCACCGCGGCGTCGCCGCGCGCGGCGCTCATCGATGCCGGCGCCGCCACCGCCAGCCGGTAGCTGACGCGGCTGGCCGGCTGCACGAGGCCTGTGGCCGCCAGGTCGGCCTCGGCCAGCATCACCCGCGGCGCGAAGCTGGAAAAGCCGGCGCCGCGGTCGGGTTCGAGCACGATGACGCGGTCGATGCGCAGCGCCGCGTCGCCCAGCAGCAGGCGGTCGCCGATCTTCAGCTGCAGCGCGTCGAGCAGCCCGCCGTCCAGCCACACCGTGCCCGGCGCGGGTGCCGCCACCTGCGTCTGGATGGGCGTGCCGGGCCCGGCCTGCAACTGCAGCGCGCCGCGCAGCGGGTAGGCCGGCCCCACGGCCTTCACGGCGGCCAGGCGCACGGCGCCGCCATGGGCCTCGTCGGCGCGCGCCATGCTGGGAAAGTTGACGCTGATCGCGGTGGCCAGGCCGAGCTGGGCGGCCTGGGCCAGCAGTTCGGGCGGCGGCGGGCGGTCGCTGCTGACGACGGCGTCGCCGCCCAGCAGCGCGTGGGCGTCGCGCTGCAGGCCGGCGTTCAGGCGGTCGGCGAAGAAGCCCACGGCCGTCAGCGCGGCCACGGCCAGCAGCACGGCGACGACGAGCAGGCGCAACTCGCCGGCGCGGAAGTCGCGCTTCGTCTGGCGCCATGCCAGGGTGGCGATGGAAGGCGGGCGAGGGGTGTCCATGGCGCCGACCTTAGCGCATGCACCGGCGCGACGCGGCGCGGGCTTGAATCGACCATGCAAGTGCGCTGAACCGCGGCCTGCCTGCCGGGTGCTCCAATGTCCACATGAACACCCTGCCCAGCCTCTACCTCTCGCACGGCTCGCCGATGATCGCGCTGGAGCCGCGCGCCGCCGGCGCCTTCATGCAGCGCCTGGGCCCGGCCATCGACGCCGCCTGGGGCCGCCCCCAGGCCATCCTGGCGGTCTCGGCGCACAGCCTGACGCGCGAGCCGGTGCTGCTGGGCGCGACGCAGCACGCCGCCGTGCACGACTTCGGCGGCTTCGACCCGCGCCTGTACGAGATGCGCTACGACGCCCCCGGCGCGCCGGCCCTGGCCACGCGCGTGGAAGGCCTGCTGCGCCAGGCCGGCATCCCCGTGCACCGTGTCGCCGAAGGCGGCCTGGACCATGGCATCTGGACGCCGCTGCGCTACCTCTACCCCGACGCCGACGTGCCCGTGCTGCCGCTGGCCTGGCCGCCCGACTGGTCGCCGGCGCAGCTGTACGCGCTGGGCCGGGCGCTGGCGCCGCTGGCCGACGAAGGCGTGCTCATCGTCGGCAGCGGCGCCATCACGCACAACCTGCGCCGCGTCTTCGGCGGCGGCGGCCTGCACCCGGTGGACCGCGCGGCCACGCCCGAGAGCACGGCCTTTCGCGACTGGTTCAGCTCGCGCACCGAAGCCGGCGACTGGCCGGCGCTGTTCGACTACCGCGCCCGCGCGCCGCATGCGGCGCTGATGCACCCCACCGACGAGCACCTGCTGCCCTTCTTCGTCGCCGCAGGTGCCGCCGCGCCGGGGGCCGGCCAGCGCATCCACGCCAGCCTGGAGTTCGGCGACCTGGGCATGGACGCCTACGCCTTCGGCCCGCAGGGCCGGGCCCTGGCGGCCGTCTAGCCGCGCCGCGCGTCCGCGCGCCGGCCGCCGCCCGCCAGCACGGCGGCCAGTTCTTCCAGGCTCTGCAGGTTGTGCGCAGGCAGGAAGAGGTCGGTGTGCGGCAGCATGGCGCGGATGCCCGCGGCGCGCGGCTGGAAGGCCTCGAAGCGCAGCAGCGGGTTCAGCCAGACCAGGCGCCGGCAGCTCTTGTGCAGGCGCTCCATCTCGAAGTTCAGCTGCTCGCAGCGCGGGTCGTCGGGCGTGCCGTGCTCCAGGCCGTCGCTGATCAGCAGCACGGTGGCGCGGCCGCTCAGCACCCGGCGCGCCCAGCGCTGGTTGAACTCGTGCAGGCAGGCGGTGATGCGCGTACCGCCGGACCAGTCGGCGACGTCGCGCACCACCTGCGCCACCGCGATGTCGGGGTCGCGCAGGCGCAGCGCGCGCGTCGTGCGCGTCAGGCGGGTGCCGAAGACGAAGCTCTCCACGCGCACGTCGGCATGGCCCAGCGCATGCGTGAAGTGCAGCAGCATGCGCGAATAGCGGCTCATGCTGCCCGAGATGTCGGCCAGCACCACCAGCGGCGCCGGGCGCTCGCGCGGGCGTCGCCAGCGCATCTGCCAGACCTCGCCGCCGTGGCGCGCCAGCGCCTGCAGCGTGGCGCGGCCGTCGGGCAGGCCGGGGTGCGGCGCGGGCCCGCTGCGCCGCGTGCGCAGCGCTTCGAACAGCGGCGCCAGGCGGTGCAGCAGGGCCTGCGCGGCGCGCCATTCGTCGGCCGTCATGGTCTCGAAGTCGGCCTTGCGCAGCAGCTCGCGGTCGTTCCAGGTCAGGGTGGCGTCGGCCTCCAGCTGCTCGGGCGGCGACGGCTGCGGGGCGTGCGGCGGGTGCGGGAACAGCGCCTCGCCGAGGCGGCGGTTCTCCGGTACCGAGGGGTGCTCGGTCTTGGCCTGCACGCGCGGCAGCAGCAGGGCCATCATGCGGCCGGCGATGTCGGGGTCGCGCCAGAACAGGGCGAAGGCCTGTTCGAACAGTTCGCGGTGCTCGACGCGGTCGATGAAGCAGGCTGCCAGCGTGTCGTGGAAGTCCTGGCGCGAGGCCAGGCCGGTCAGCGGCAGGGCCTGCAGCGCCAGCGCCATGCGTTCGGTCGCCAGCGGCAGGCCGGCCTGGCGCAGCACGCGGCCGAAGTGCATCACGTTGGCGGCCAGGTGGCCGGGCAGGGCCGAAGGGGTTGGGGCGCGCAGCATCTTGCCGCGCATTCTCGCCCGCTCAAGCGGAGGCGGCGCGCGCCACGCGCGGCGGCGCGGACACCCGTTCGGCCAGGCCATCGTGGATCCGCCGCAGCCCGGCCTCGTCGCTGATGGCGAGCTGGCGGTTGCGCACCGTGAGCAGGCCTTCGGTCTGGAACTTCGAGAAGATGCGGCTCACCGTCTCCAGCGTCAGGCCTAGCAGGCTGCCGATTTCCTCGCGCGACATGCGCAGCAGGATGGTCGACGCCGAGTAGCCGCGCAAGTGCATCCGCTGCGCCAGGTCGAGCAGGAAGGCGGCCACGCGCTCCTCGGCGTACATGCTGCCCAGCAGCAGCATCTGCAGCTGCTGGCGCACGATGTCGCGGCCGAGCAGGCGGTGGAACTGCTGCTGCAGCGCGGGGACTTCCCGCCACAGTTCCTCCATCTCGTCGTAGTGGATGACGCAGACCTGCGCGTCTTCCAGCGCCACGGCGTCGATCTCGTGGCGGCGGCTGGCGATGCCGTCGTTTCCGAGCAGCTCGCCGCACATCTGCAAGCCTGTGACCTGGCCGCGGCCGTCGCGCGCCGAGACGCAGGTCTTGAAGCAACCCGTCCACACGGCGTAGAGCGAGACGAAGCGGTCGCCGGCTCTGAACAGCTTCTCGCCCCGCGCCACCTTGCGCCGCGCCGCCACCAGGCGGTGGTCGATGTGGGTGAGGTCGGCGCTGCGCAGGCCGGCGGGCAGGCAGATGGGGTGCAGGCTGCAGGCCGAGCAGGCCACCCTGTTGGCGACCACGTGCAGATGGCTGTGGACGGACGTGTCCATGCTCAGGCTCGGCGCCGGGGTGTTGCGCCCGGCTGCCGCGGTGCGTGGCCGCGGCCGGCGTTGTGCTGCTGCTGGCCCATGCTTGTCTCCGCGACGGTGTGGCCGTCTTGTGCGGACGAATGTAGGCCGGCGGTGCCGCGTCGGCGGTGAAACCTGGGCCGCGTCGGCGTGAATCGTTTTCAGCCCGGCGCGGCGCTGCCACGTCAGGGCGGCGTCAGGCCATGGCCTGCGTCACCCATTCGACGAAGGCCGCCACCTCGGGGCGCTGGCCGTGCTCGCGTTCGTGCAGCAGGTAGTAGGTGTGCTGCGCGGGGGTGCTGATGCCGAACAGCGATTGCAGCTGCCCCGCCGCGACCCAGCGCGCGGCGATGCGGCGCGTGCAGGCCGCCACGCCCAGGCCGGTGGCCGCGGCCTCGAGCAGGATGCCCAGCGTCGTGAACCGCGGGCCGCGCTGCGGCTCGGGCCAGGGCAGGCCGGCGGCGGCGAACCAGGGTCGCCAGGGCAGCAGCGGGCTGCGCAGCAGTTCGGTGCGGACCAGGTCGGCCGGTTCCTGCAGCGCCATCGTGCGCGCCAGCTCGGGCGCGGCCAGGGCCACGACCTCGTCGTCGAAGAGCTTGAGGGTGACGCGGTCGTCGAAGCTGCCGGCGCCCCAGCGGATGTCGATGTCGTGGCGGGCATGGTGGTCGGGCAGCGGCGCCTCGGCGTCGATCTCGATCTCGATGTCGGGCCACAGCCGGTAGAAGTCGGGCAGGCGAGGAATGAGCAGGTTGCGCGCGAAGGTGGGCGGTGCGCCGACGTGCAGGCGCAGCGCCTGGGCCTGCCGGCCCTGCTGGAAGAGCAGCAGCTTGTCGAAGGCCTCGCGCACGCACAGCAGGTAGCGCTGGCCGGCGTCGCTCAAGCGCACGCCGGTGGAGCTGCGGTCGAAGAGGTGTTCGCCCAGCCGTGCCTCGAGCTGGCGGATGCGGTGGCTGACGGCGCTGGGCGTGATGCACAGTTCTTCCGCGGCCGGCGCGAAGCCGCCCAGGCGGGCTGCGGCCTCGAAGGCGGAAAGGTCGTGGATCGACGGCAGGCGTTGCGCTGGGGGCATGGCATCCCGCGGTGGCGGCCGCCCGGTGCGGGCACGGCCTGCGGCGCATTCTAGGGACGGTGCCCGCGCGGCCGCGCGGCTCTGCGGTTCTGCGGCTTCGCGGCTCCGCGGCTCCGCGGCTTCTAGCGCGCCGTCTCGGTCTCGCGCCGTATCTGCTCCAGCAGGCGCGCCGCCTCGCTGCCCTGCACCTTGGCGATGTCGTCCTGGTACTTCAGCAGCACGCCCAGGGTCTGGTTGATGGTCTCGGGGTCGAGCACCAGGGCATCCAGCTCCATCAGCGCACGCGTCCACTCGATCGTCTCGGCGATGCCGGGCAGCTTGTAGAGCTCGATCTCGCGCAGCTTCTGCACGAAGGCGACGATCTCGGCCGACAGCCGGGCTGGCGCGCCCGGCACGCGGCGGGCCAGGATCTGCGCCTCGCGCGCGGCGTCGGGAAAGCCCACCCAGTGGTACAGGCAGCGGCGCTTGACGGCGTCGTGGATCTCGCGCGTGCGGTTGCTGGTGAGCACGACGATGGGCGGCGTCACGGCCTTGACGGTGCCGTACTCGGGGATCGTGATCTGGAAGTCCGACAGCACCTCGAGCAGGAAGGCCTCGAAGGGCTCGTCGGCGCGGTCGAGTTCGTCGATGAGCAGGACGGGTGGCACGGGCTGGGCCGGGTCGATGGCCTGCAGCAGTGCGCGGCGGATGAGGAAGCGGTCGCCGAAGAGTTCGTCGGCCAGCTGTTCGCGCGTGCGGCCCTCGCTTTCGCCGAGGCGGATCTCCAGCATCTGGCGCGCATAGTTCCACTCGTAGGCGGCACCCGCCAGGTCCAGCCCTTCGTGGCACTGCAGGCGGATCAGCGGCCGGCCCAGCATGGCGGCCAGGGTCTTGGCGATCTCGGTCTTGCCGGTGCCGGGTTCGCCTTCCAGGAACAGCGGGCGCTGCAGCTTCAGCGCCAGGAAGACGGTGGTGGCCAGCGCGCGCTCGGGCACGTAGTCCAGCGCCAGCAGGCGCGCCGCGGTGTCGTCGATGCTGGTGGGCAGGTCGGGGGTGCTCAAGGCGCGGGGCTCGCGGTTCGGCAATGAAAAACGCCGCACCGGGGTGCGGCGTCCGGCATCAAGGATAGACGCTCAGCCGACAGCGCGCGCCGCCAGCACCGGGATCAGCGCGGCGCGGTATTCGGCCGAGCCGTGCAGGTCGCTGTTGAGGTCGTCGGCCGGCACCGTCGCGCCCGCCAGCGCCGCGGCGCTGTAGTTCGCGGCCAGCTTGGCTTCCAGCCCCGTGGCGCGGAAGACGCCGCCGGCGCCGGCGCCGGTCACCGCCACGCGCACGCCGGCCGGGCCCTTGGCGACGAACACGCCCACCAGCGAGAAGCGGCTCGCGGGCTGCTTGAACTTCTGCCAGCCGGCCTTCTCGGGGACGGGGAAGCTCACCGCGGTGATGATCTCGCCCTCGCCCAGCGCGGTGGTGTACATGCCGAGGAAGAAGTCGTCGGCGGCGATGCTGCGGCGGTTGGTCTTCACCGTGGCGCCCAGGCCCAGCACGGCGGCCGGGTAGCAGGCGGCGGGGTCGTTGTTGGCCAGGCTGCCGCCGATCGTGCCGCGGTTGCGCACCTGGCGGTCGCCGATGTGGCCGGCCAGCTCGGCCAGTGCCGGGATGGCGGCCTGCACCTCCTTGCTCGCCGCCACCGCGGCATGGGTGGTGCCGGCGCCGATGGTGACCTGGCCGCCGGCGACGCTGATGCCCTGCAGTTCGGAAAGGCCCGTGAGGTCGACGACGGCCGAGGGCGCGATGAGCCCCAGCTTCATCGTCTGCAGCAGGGTCTGGCCGCCGGCGATGAGCTTGGCGTCTTCCTGCGCCAGGGCGGCCGAGGCTGCGGCGACGCTGGCGGGGCGGGAGTAGGCGAATGTCTGCATGGTGTGGTCCTTCGATGCTCAGCGGGCGGCCTGGACGGCTTTCCAGACATTGTGCGGTGAAGCGGGCATCGGCACGTCCTTCACCCCCAGCGCGTGGCAGATGGCGTTGATGAGCGCCGGCGGGCTGCCGATGGCGCCGGCCTCGCCGCAGCCCTTCACGCCCAGCGGGTTGTGGGTGCAGGGCGTGCCCTTGACGGTTTCGACCGTGAACTTCGGCAGGTCGTCGGCGCGCGGCATCGCGTAGTCCATGTAGCTGCCGGTGAGCAGTTGGCCGCTCTCGGGATCGTAGACGCAGTTCTCCAGCAGCGCCTGGCCTATGCCCTGCGCCAGGCCGCCGTGCACCTGGCCCTCGACGATCATCGGGTTGATGACGTTGCCGAAGTCGTCGCAGGCGGTGAAGCGGTCGACGCGCACGACGCCGGTGGCCGGATCGACCTCGACCTCGCAGATGTAGGTGCCGGCCGGGTAGGTGAAGTTGCTGGGGTCGTAGAAGGCATTCTCGTTCAGCCCCGGCTCCAGCTTGTCGTGCGGGAAGTTGTGGGGCACGTAGGCGGTGAGGCTGACGCTGGCGAAGGGCACGCTCTTGTCGGTGCCCTCGACCTTGAAGACGCCGTTCTCGAACACGACGTCGGTGTCGGCGGCCTCCATCAGGTGGGCGGCGATCTTCTTGCCCTTGGCGATGACCTTGTCCAGCGCCTTGACGATGGCCGTGCCGCCGACGGCCAGCGAGCGGCTGCCGTAGGTGCCCATGCCGAAGAGGATCTTGCCGGTGTCGCCATGCTCGATGGTGATGTCCTCCATCGGGATGCCCAGCTTGTCGGCGACGACCTGCGCGAAGGTCGTCTCGTGGCCCTGGCCGTGGCTGTGGCTGCCGGTGAAGACCGTCACCTTGCCGGTGGGGTGCACGCGCACCTCGCCGGCTTCGAACAGGCCCGCGCGCGCGCCCAGGGCGCCGGCGACGCTGGAAGGCGCGATGCCGCAGGCCTCGATGTAGGCGCTGTAGCCCAGGCCGCGCTTCAGGCCCCTGGCCGCGCTGGCGGCCTTGCGGGCCTCGAAGCCCGAGACCTCGGCCAGCTCGATGGCGCGGCGCATCGTCGCGTCGTAGTCGCCGGTGTCGTAGGTCAGGCCGACGGGCGTGGCATAGGGGAAGGTGGTGATGAAGTTGCGCCGGCGCAGCTCGGCGGGGTCGATGCCCAGCTCGCGCGCCGCCGTCTCGACGATGCGCTCGACCGTGTAGGTGGCCTCCGGCCGGCCGGCACCGCGGTACGCGTCGACTGGGCTGGTGTTGGTGAATACCGCCGTCACCGTGGCCACGATCTTCGGCGTGGCGTACTGGCCGGCCAGCAGCGTGGCGTACAGGATGGTCGGCACCGCGGTGGAGAAGGTGCTGAGGTAGGCACCCAGGTTGGCCGTGGTGTCGACCTTCAGGCCGAGGAACTTGCCGCCCTTGTCCAGCGCCAGCTTCACCGTCGTCAGGTGGTCGCGGCCATGGGCGTCGGAGAGGAAGGCTTCCGAACGGTCGGCCGTCCACTTGATGGGGCGGCGGATCTGCTTGCTCGCCCACACCAGCGCCGTCTCCTCGCCGTAGAGGAAGATCTTGCTGCCGAAGCCGCCGCCGACATCGGGCGCCACGACGCGCATCTTGTGCTCGGGGATGCCGAGCACGAAGGCGCACATCAGGAGCCGCTCGACGTGCGGGTTCTGGTTCGCGACATACAGCGTGTAGCTGTCGTCGCTGGGGTTCCACGAGGCGTTCGCGGCGCGCGGCTCGATGGCGTTGGGCACCAGGCGGTTGTTGCGGAAGGTCAGCGTGCTGACATGCGCGGCCTGCGCGAACGCCGCCTCGACGCCGGCGGCGTCGCCGATCTGCCACTGGTAGCAGCGGTTGTCGGGCGCCTCGGCATGCACGGCGGCCCCGGTGGCGGTGACGTCGGCGATGTCGATGACGGCCGGCAGCACCTCGTACTCGACCTCGATCAGCTGCGCCGCGGCGCGCGCCTGCTCGCGCGTCTCGGCGACGACCAGGGCCACGCGGTCGCCGACGTAGCGCACCTTGCCGTCGGCCAGCACCGGGTGCTTGGGCTCCTTCATCGGCGTGCCGTCGACGTGGTTGATGAGCCAGCCGCAGGGCAGCCCGCCGACGGCCTTGAAATGCTCGCCGGTGAAGATGCCCAGGACGCCCGGCGCCTTCGCGGCGGCAGCGGTGGACAGCGACTTGATGGCCGCGTGGGCATGCGGGCTGCGCAGGAAGTGGCCGTAGGTCTGGCCGTGCAGCGTGATGTCGTCGGTGTACTGGCCGTTGCCGGTGAGGAAGCGCGCGTCTTCGCGGCGTGTCACGCTCTGGCCGATGAAACCTGCTCTTGCATTCATGGCGGCAGTTCCTTCAGGCGGCCATGGCGGCAGCACCCTGCTGCACGGCCTTGACGATGTTCTGGTAGCCGGTGCAGCGGCAGAAGTTGCCTTCCAGCGCCTCGCGGATCTTGCCTTCGCTGCTGCAGTCGTGGTGCTGCACGAGGTCGATGGCGCTCATCACCATGCCCGGGGTGCAGAAGCCGCATTGCAGGCCGTGGCACTGGTTGAAGGCAGCCTGCATGGGATGCAGCGTGCCGTCCTGGGCGGCCACGCCCTCGATGGTGGTGAGCGCGCGGCCGGCGGCCTGCAGCGCCAGCGTCGAGCAGCTCTTCACCGCCACGCCGTCCAGGTGCACGGTGCAGGCGCCGCACTGGCCGGTGTCGCAGCCGCTGTGGGTGCCGGTGAGTTCCAGCGTCTCGCGTATGAATTCGACGAGCAAGGTCTGCGGCGCGACCTCGCGCGTGACCTCGCTGCCGTTGACCTTGAGGGTGAGTTGGGGCATGGCTGACTCCGGGTGGTACGCAGGGGCGCGAAAGGCACGATGCTAGGCACCGGCCCCGGCTTTGGCTCGCTGCCGCTAATCCCTATGAAGCGGCCTGCATAGCTGCATCGGGTGAGCCGGCATGGAGCAGGTGCGGACTCAGCCGCCCTTGGGCTTGCGGAAATGCCACCAGGGCAGGGCGCGAGTCAGCGACAGCACCGCGCCCGGCTGCGCCAGCGCATAGCCGGGCAGGGCGGCCACCGCCTGCTGCCAGGCGGGGTCGAGCAGGGCGCGGCGCAGCGCCTGCACGGCGGGCTGCTCCAGCGCCTCGGCCAGGCAGACCAGGAAGTAGTCGTCCTGCGCCAGCGGCACGAAGTCCAGCCCGTAGGCGCGCGCCGCAGCCTCGATGCCGATGCCGGTGTCGGCCAGGCCGCCGGCCACCGCGGCGGCGACGGCGGTGTGGCTGTCCTCGGTGCGCGCCACCACCAGCCGGGCGGGGTCGACCTGCGCCTGCTGCAGCAGGTGTTCGGTGAGCAGGCGCGTCGCGGAACCGGCCTGGCGCTGCGCCACGCGCGCGCGCTGCGCGGCCACGTCGGCCAGGGTGAACAGCCGCAGTGGGTTGCCGGCCGCCACGACCAGCCCCTGCGTGCGTCGTGTGCAGCCGATGAGCTTGTGGCGCCCCGGCTTGAGCAGCGGTTTCAGGCTGCGCGCGAACAGCGCCGCGCCTTCGGTGAGCGGGGGCACGTGGAAGCCGGCCACGGTGCAGCGGCCCTCGACCAGCGCACGCAGGGCGTCGATGCTGCCGGCGAAGCGCAGGTCGATGTGCAGTTTCTCGGCGCCGCGCGCGGCGTCGCGCAGCAGCGGCAGCGCGAGGTCGTGGCTGGCATAGACCGTCAGCACCTGCTGGCTGCCGTCCAGCGCCTCGGCGAGCACGCGTTCGAGTTCGGCGCGCAGGGCCTCGATGTGCGGCGTCAGGCGAGCGCGGGCATGGGTCTCGGCCCACAGCAGCCGCTCGGCGAAGGGCGTCAGCCGTGCCGGCTGGCCCTGCGTCCAGGTGACCAGGGCTTCGCCCAGCACGTCCTGCCAGCGCTTGAGCTCGCCCCAGACATGGCGGTAGGAAGCGCCGCTGGCCTTGGCTGCGCGCTGGATCGAGCCATGCTCGTGCACCGCCAGCAGCAGGTCGAACAGCGGGTTCTGCACCGCCGCGCCATGCTGGCCGTGGCCCTCGAAGCTGTATTGCAGGTGGACGCCGCGGTCTTTCATGGGCCGCGACGATAGCGGACTGCTTCAGCCGCCCCCGCGCTGCAGGTAGAGGTCGAAGTAGCGCAGGAAGGCGGCGCGCGCAGCGTCGTCGACGCCCTCGAAGCTGAACTCGACCTTCATCCGGGCCAGGCTGACGAGGGCGATGCGGCGCGGCGGCAGCACGGTCCAGCTTAGCGCCAGGCGGCCGCTGCCGATGGCCACGCAGGCCTGGCCTGGCGCGGGCAGGGACAGCATGTGGTCGCGCACCGCGCCCGGCAGCCAGCGCAGCCATTCGGCCTCGGTGCAGCCGTACTCGCGCGCGAAGGCGCCGTCGGCCACGGCCGCCTCAGCCGCCCGCGATGGGCGGCCAGATCGCCAGCACGTCGCCTTCGACGAGCGTGCGCGTGGCGCGTTCCTCGGGTGGCACGTAGCGGCCGTTGATCAGCACCAGGTGCACCAGCTTCATCGGCAGCGCGAAGGGTTCGATGACCTGCGCGATGGTGGCATCGGGCGCCACCTCCAGGGGCATCTGGTTGCCGACGCGGTGCGCTGCGGGCAGGAACTCGGTCAGGCTGGCGTAGAGCTTGAAGGTGATGCGCATCGGGCCGGGCCGCCTTCAGCGTGCGTGCGCGTGCACGTCCTGCGCCTGCGCGCGCGCCAGGTAGGCCTGCATCAGCAGCGTCGGGTCGGCGAGCAGCTTGTCTTTCCATTCGCCCAGGCTCACCTGGCCCTCGACGAGGCCGCGCATGACGCCGACATGCTCGGTCCAGCCGATGCTGTTGCAGCCGACCAGCCGGTCGGCGTCGAACTGCAGGCTGAGGTGGCGGCCGGCGGCGCTGTCGGTGAGCTCGACATGCTGGCCGCCGGGCACGCCGTCCCAGGCGCCGAAGCTGGCCGAGATCAGGCCCAGGGTGTCGAGCACGTTGATCTGCGTCACGCCGCGCAGTTCGGTGGCCTGGCCGGCCATGTTCAGCGCCGCCACGCGCGCCTGCTCGGCGGCGTTGGGCTGGATGGCGCTGACGATCATCCTGCCGCTGACCTTGTCGTAGGCCTCGGCGCAGTCGCCGGCGGCATAGACGCCGGGCACGTTGCTCTGCAGGTGCTCGTCGGTGAGCACGCCGACGAGGCAGCGGATGCCGCTGTGCTCGAGGAAGCCGATGTTGGGCTTGACGCCGGTGGCGGTGATGACCAGGTCGGCGTCGAGCACGGCGCCGGTGGACAGCTTGACCTTCATGCCGTCGGCACCGCGCTCCACCGCTTCGACGCGCGCGCCGGTGTGGACTTCCACGCCCTTGGTGGCGCACCAGTCCTTGATCATGCCGCCCGCAGTGGGCCCCATCATGCGCGGCACCATGCGGTCGCCCATCTCGACCACGCTCAGCTTCACGCCGCGTGACGCCAGCGCTTCCATGATGATGCAGCCGATGAAGCCGGCGCCCATCTGCACCACGCGCGAACCCGGCTGCGCCTTGGCCCCGATGGCGCGCGCGTCGGCCAGGGTCCAGCACGAATGCACGCCCGAGCCCGCCAGGCCCGGAATCGGCGGCGTGGCCGGCGACGAGCCGGTGGCGATGAGCAGGCGGTCGTAGCCCAGCGTGGCGCCGTCTTCCAGCGTCACCTTCCGAGATGCGGTGTCCACGCCCACGGCGCGGCCGCGGCGCAGCGTGATGCCCAGCGCCGCGTAATGCCCCGGCGTGTGGCGCAGGTGGGTGCCTTCCTCGCCGATGTGGCCGATGAGCAGGTAGGGGATGGCCATGCGCGAGTACGGCGCCTCGGGCTCGTCGCCGACGAGGGTGACCTCGTCGGCCGGGGCGTGCTTGCGCAGGGTTTCGGCGGCGATGACGCCGGCGGGGCCGGCACCGAGGATGACGTGCTTCATGAGGGCGCTTCCGCAGAAGTGAACAAGGCGGTCCGAGAACCGCCTTGTGGGTCGGATCGAAGGCGTGGCCTACAGGCCCAGGCGCTCGCGCGTGGCGGCCTTGAGCTGGCCGTCGCTGTCCCAGCCGCGGGCGGCGTAATACTTGGGCAGCATCTCGGGCAGCTTGCTCACCAGGCCCTTGGCCGGGCCCGTCTTGGCCGGCTCGTTCAGCAGCCGCGGCGGTAGGTTGTCGTCCTTGCTGGTGAAGCCGGCGCGGTTGTTGAAGTCGCGCTCCATGTTCCAGATGCGCTCGCCGATCTTGGCCAGGTTCTCCAGCGTGAACTCGGGCCCGCAGGCCGCGGCCACCTGCGGCGCCACGTCGGCCAGGCCCCAGGCGAAGCTGGTGAAGATGCAGATGCCGGCGGAGTCGAAGGCGGCGGTGGCGTCCTGGAAGGCGATCACGAGTTCCGGCTTGCCTTCTGCCGTCAGCGGGTCGGTCTTCACCGGGATGCCCAGCACCTCGGAAGCCACGGTGTAGCTGCGCAGGTGGCAGGCGCCGCGGTTGCTGGTGGCGTAGGTCAGGCCCATGCCCTGGATGCCGCGGCTGTCGTAGGCCGGGAACTCCTGGCCCTTGACGGTCATGCTCAGCTCGGGGTGGCCGTACTTGGCACACAGGCGCTTGCTGCCCTGCCCGATCTCACGCCCGAAGCCCTCGCCCTTGGCCGTGATCTCGGCAAAGTGCGCCAGTGCCTTGGCCGAGCCGAACTGGGCGTCGATGCCGAGCTGCTCCTTGGTGAGCACGCCCATGCCGTAGAGCTCCATCACGGCGCCGATGGTGGCGCCGAAGCTGATGGGGTCCATGCCGTGCTCGTTGCACAGCAGGTTGGCGTACTGCAGTGCCTCGAGGTCGTTGACGCCGTTGGCCGCGCCCAGCGCCCAGGCCGCTTCGTATTCCAGGCCGCCGGAAGCGCCCCAGTATTGCGGCTTGTTCTCGACCGTGAAGTGGCCCTTGTCCATCTTGCTGACGCGGCCGCAGGCGATGGTGCAGCCGAAGCAGGCCTGGTTGGTGACGAGCTGCTTCTTGCCGTCGGTGGCGCGCGGCGTGGCCATGGCCTCGGCGCCGATGTCCTTGGCGCCTTCGAAGGCGACGTCGCGGTGGTTGCGCGTGGGCAGTGCGCCCATCTCGTTGATCACGCTCATCAGCACCTGGGTGCCGTAGGTGGGCAGGCCCTGGCCGGTGACGGCGTTGTCGTGCAGGATCTTCTTCTTCTCGAAGGTGACCCGCATGAATTCCTTGGGGTCGGCGAGGTTGCCCACGCCCAGGGTGCCGCGCACCACCACGGCCTTGAGCTTCTTGCTGCCCATGACGGCGCCGACGCCGCTGCGGCCCGCCGCGCGGTGCAGGTCGTTGACGACGGCGGCGAACAGCACCTGGTTCTCACCGGCGCCGCCGATGCACGACACGCGCACCTGTGGGTCCTGCGCTTCCTTCTTCAGCGCGGCCTCGGTCTCCCACACCGTCTTGCCCCAGAGGTGGCTGGCGTCGCGCAGCTCGGCCACGCCGTCGGTGATCGACAGGTACACCGGCTTGGCCGAGGCGCCTTCGAAGATCACCATGTCCCAGCCGGCCATCTTCAGCTCCGAGCCCCAGTAGCCGCCGGAATTGCTGCAGGCGATGGCGCCGGTGAGCGGGCCCTTGGTGACCACGGTGTAGCGGCCGCCGGTGCTGGCCATGGTGCCGGTGAGCGGGCCGGTGGCCCAGATGATCTTGTTGGCCGGCGACAGCGGGTCGGTCTTGGGGTCGAGTTCCTCGACCAGGTACTTCGATGCCAGGCCGCGCGAGCCCAGGTACTCGCGAGCCCAGGCCATGTTGAGGGGTTCCGACACGACGGTGCCGGCGCTGAGGTTGACGCGAAGGATCTTTCCTGCCCAGGACATGTTCTGTACTCCTTAAGCCGCAGCTTGTTGATTGCCGAGCTTGTCGGCCCAGGCCTGCATCTTGTCCAGACCGGTCCAGTTGGCGTCGACGTAGGTGATGGCGCCGGTGGGGCAGGCCGTGGCGCAGGCGGGGTCGCCGCCGCAGAGGTCGCACTTCTGCACCTTGCCGGTTTCCTGCACGTAGTTCACGGTGCCGAAGGGGCAGCTGATGGTGCAGACCTTGCAGCCCACGCAGGTGCTCTCGTTGACGATCTTGGCACCGGTGGCCTTGTCCACCGTGATGGCCTCCACCGGGCAGGCGTGTAGGCACCAGGCCTCGTCGCACTGGGTGCAGGTGTAGGGCACCTTGCGGCCGGTCTCGTGGAAGTCGAAGACCTTGATGCGCGACCGGGCCGGCGCGAAGACGCCGTAGTTCTCGTACGAGCAGGCCATTTCGCACTGCAGGCAGCCGGTGCACTTCTCGGCGTTGATGTGAAGACTCTTCTGCATGGCAGGCGCCTCTTGCTGTCTTGTGGATGGACGGCCCCGCGCGCCAGGTGGCTGGACGGAACGCTATGCAATGATCTGCATAGGTGCTGCACTGCGAAACCTAGGCCTAACCCTGAGCGTGGCCGTCTTTGGCGCAGATGCGCTCCAGAGTGGAACGTTCGGGCGCTGCGAGCGGTGCTGTGAGCGTCGATACTGCCGACATGACCGATCCGGCCACCTCCCGCGCAGTCGTTCCCGCGGCACCCGACGCGAGCGACGAACCCGCCGCCCAGCGCCGCGCCCTGCGCGCCATCGCCACGCTCGAGGCCTTCAAGGGCCTGGTAGCGGCGGTGGCCGCGGTCGGCCTCCTGCACCTGCTGGACCACGACCTGCACGCGATGGCCGAAGCCCTCATCGGCCACGTCGGCCTGGACCCCGGCGGCCACTACCCCACGCTGCTGCTGCACTATGCCGACGTGGTGCAGGACACGCAGCGCCGCCAGCTGATGCTGACGGCCGCGGCCTACGTGCTGGTGCGCTGGACCGAGGCCTGGGGCCTGTGGCACCAGCGCGCCTGGGGCGAGTGGCTGGGGGCGCTGTCGGGCGCCGTCTACGTGCCCTTCGAACTGCGCCACCTGCTGCACCGGCCGACGCTGGGCGCCGCCGCCATCGTCGCAGCCAACCTGGCGGTGGTGGCCTACCTCGGCTGGCGCCTGTGGCGACGGCGCACGCTGGGCCTGCAGGCCAATGTCCCGCCGTGATGCCCGCAAGCTCGACGCGCCCGAAGCTCACGCGCCGCCAGTGGCTGCTGGCAGCGGCTGGCACATGCGCTGCCGCGTCCTGCGCCGCTGCCGACCGGGCGCCGGTGCGCTTTGCCCTCAACCGCGGCCCCTATGACGCATCGAACGGCCCTTTCCTGCTGGCGCAGGACCGCGGCCGCTTCGAGACCGAGGGCGTGGAGGTCGAGTTCTCGCTCTCGCACGATGCCGCTGACGCGCTGCAGCGCGTGGCCAGCGACGAGTTCGACTTCGGCTTCGTGGACCTCTCGGTGCTGATGCTGGCGGCGCTGCGCAGCGGCCAGCCATCACCGCTGGGCGTGTTCGTCGTATTCGACCGCTCGCCGGCCTGCGTCGTCACCTGGAAGGCCGCCGGCGCCAGTGGGGCGCAGGGCCTAGCGGGCAAGCGGCTGGCCGTCGTCGAGGGAGACGGCGCCTACCAGATGTTCCCGCTGTTCCTGCGCGCGGCGGGGGTCGATGCCGAGGCCATCCGTCTGCAGAAGGTCACCCTGGCGCAGCGTGAGGCCACGATGTTGCGGCGGGAGGTCGACGGCGCCGTCGGGTTCGATTCGACCATCGCCTTCAAGCTGCGGGCCGCCGGGATCGGCTGGGACGAGTTCGACATCCGCTATTTCGCCGACGCCGGGCTGGACCTCGTGTCCAACACCGTCATCGTCTCCAGGCGCATGCTGCAGACCCGGTCACAGCTTGTGGCCGGCGTCGTGCGCGCCTGCGCCAGGGGCTGGCGCGACGCGCTGGCGCAGCCGCAGGCCCTGCTGGACGCCCTGGCGCGCAGGTCGCCCGGGCTGGATGCAAAGAAGGAAGCCGAGCGCTTCGAATGGCTGCGGCGCCATCAGATCGTGACGCCCGCTGTGCTGCAGCGCGGCCTCGGCGCGGCCGACCCGGCGCGGCTGGCGCGGCTGCTGGCGCAGATGCAGGCCGGGGTTCCCGCAGGCGCTGCGCC
>CAIWPS010000098.1 GCA_903914615.1 uncultured beta proteobacterium
CCCGCTTCGAGCAGCGCGGCCAGCGCGACGCGGGCGAATTCCGGCGTGCCGGCGTAGGCGACCTTCATCGGGCGTTCAACCGCCGCGCTGCTCGTCGCGCGTCTTCTTGATCATCTTGGTGCGGATGCGGTCGCGCTTCAGCGGGCTGAGGTACTCGACGAAGACCTTGCCCACCAGGTGGTCCATCTCGTGCTGCACGCACACCGCGGTCAGGCCCTCGGCCTCGACCTCGAAGGGCTGGCCATCGCGCCCCAGCGCGCGCACGGTGACACGGGCGTGGCGCTCGACACGGTCGTAGATCTGCGGCACCGACAGGCAGCCTTCCTCGTTGAGCGCCATCTCGGCGCTGCGCGCCACGATCTCCGGGTTGATGAGCACCAGAGGCAGGTTGCGCTGCTCGGAGGTGTCCATGACGATCAGCCGTTCATGGACATCGACCTGCGTCGCCGCCAGGCCGACGCCGTCGGCCTCGTACATCGTCTCCAGCATGTCGTCGACGAGGGCGCGGATGCGCTCATCGACGGCCGCGACGGGGCGCGCCACGGTGTGCAGCCGCGGGTCGGGGTAGCGCAGGATGGTCAGGCGTGCCATGGGCAATGCGAAGGGTGGGGGTGGGCGAAACAGCTCGCAACAGCTGTGGAGGGGCCGCAACGCCGGGACGGCCCGCCGGCACTGTGGCGTCGCTCACGGGCTGCCGGTTTCGTTGCGGCATCAAGGGTTTACGGGCAGAATCTGTGAAACCATATGAGCATTGTCGCCGCAGTCCCCGGGCCTTTCGAGGGTGGGGGCCGATCGTTCCGGATCAAGCATGATTCTGGCATCGGCTGCGGTCTTGCAGCCTGCCGGGAGACCCTCGCGTCATGAGCCCTTGCGATCGCCCTTGCACGCGAATGACGCTGCATCTTGCCGCCCTGGCGGTGGCCTGCGCGGCAGCCCTTCCGGCCCTGGCCCAGACCAGCCGCCTGCCGATCGCGCCCGAGTGGCGCGCCACCGCGCAACGCGTGGCCCAGGCCGGCGTGGCGCTGGAAGACCTGGCGCCCAACGCCCCCGACAGCCACACCGTGCAGCGTGGCGACACGCTGTGGGGCATCTCGGGCCTGTTCCTGAAGAGCGCCTGGCGCTGGCCCGAGCTCTGGGGCATGAACCTCGAGCAGATCCGCAACCCGCACCTCATCTACCCCGGCCAGGTGCTGGTGCTGGAGAAGAAGGACGGCCGAGCCACGCTGCGCATCGGCCATGGCGTGGGCGAAGAACCCACCAACACGGTTCGCCTGTCGCCGCGCGTGCGCACGGAACTGCTGGACAACGGCGCCATCGCGTCGATCCCGCTCAACCTCATCGGCCCCTTCCTGAACGAGGCCGTGGTCTTCGACAGCGACGAGCTGGTCACGGCGCCGCGCATCGTCGCCACCCAGGAGGGCCGCGTCATGGTCTCGCGCGGCGAGACCGCCTACGTGCGCGGCGAACTCGGCGGCGCGCGCGACTTCCGCGTCTTCCGCGAACTGGTGCCGCTGAAGGACCCCGGCACGCGCGAGGTGCTGGGCTACGAGGGCCGCTACGTCGGCACCGCCGAATTCGTGCGCAGCGGCGAGGTGCAGCCGACCGGCAGCGGCAAGGGCGTGGTCGTGCCCGACACCTTCCGCATCACCAGCACCCGGCTCGAGGCCGGCGTCGGCGACCGCCTCTCACCGGTGCCGCAGCAGGAACTGGTGGCCTACGTGCCGCATGCGCCGGCGGGCCCGGTCGAAGGCCGCATCGTGTCG
>CAIWPS010000099.1 GCA_903914615.1 uncultured beta proteobacterium
AGCTGCTGGCCTGCGCCGACGCGGCCAGCGCGGACCTGGGATTCCGATCACCCCAGGCGCCGGCACAGGCGCCGGCCACGGCCCCCCGAAGGAGACAGCTATGAGCGTTCTGAATGGCTGGGCCCGTGCGGCCCTGATGGCTGCGGCCGCCTGCGCAGCGCTTGCAGCACCGTCCGCCCATGCGCAGCAGCACTGGCCCAACCGCCCGATCCACTTCGTCGTGCCCTACCCGCCCGGCGGCGGCACCGACGTCATCGCGCGCATCGTGCAGGAGCGTTTTCAGGCCGAGCTGGGCCAGCCCATCGTCATCGACAACCGCGGCGGTGCCGCGGGCTCGCTGGGCACCGACCAGGTGGCCAAGGCCGCGTCCGACGGCTACACCGTGCTGTTCACGCTGTCTTCTCACACCATCAACCCTTCGATCTACCCGAAGCTGCCTTTCAACACGGTGAAGGACTTCGAGCCCGTCGGCATGGTGGCTTCGCTGCCGCAGATCCTGGTGGCCAATCCGCAGCTGCCGGTGAACAGCGTGGCCGAGCTGATCGCGCTGGCCAAGGCCAAGCCCGACTTCCTGTCTTACGCGTCGGTCGGCAACGGCTCGCCCGGGCACCTGGCCGGCGAGCTCTTCAAGCTGCGCACCGGCACGAAGCTGACGCACGTGCCCTACCGCGGCGGCGGCCCCGCGGTCAACGACGTCATCGGCGGGCAGGTGCCGCTGCTGTGGGTTTCCATTCCCGCGGTGGCGCAGTTCGTCAAGACCGGCAAGCTGAAGGCGCTCGCGGTGTCGACCGCCCGGCGCAGCGCGGCCTTCCCCAACGTGCCGACCATGCAGGAGGCCGGCGTTGCCGACTTCGAGGTCGATTCCTGGTACGCCATGTTCGTTCCCGCCAAGACCCCCAGGCCGATCATCGACACGCTGAACCAGGCGCTGAACGCGATCGTGAGCCGGCCCGACATCCGCGACAAGCTGCTGGCCCAGGGCAGCGAGGGCGTCGGCGGCACGCCGCAGGCACTGGGCAAGGTCGTGGACATGGAGCTGGGCAAATGGGCGAAACTGACCAAGGACGCCAACATCAGGGTCGACTGAGGTGAACACCGTGAATCGCGAAGATCAAGTCAGCCCGGCCGCCACCGTGGCAGCGCTGGTCGCGCGCGCACGCGCCGCGCAGCGCGAATACGAGGGCTGGTCGCAGGCGCAGGTCGACATGGTCGTCACGGCTGCAGGCTGGGCGATCTGCGAGCCGGCGCGCAACCGCGAGCTCGCCGAGCTGGCGGTGGCCGACACCGGCATCGGCAACGTCGAGGACAAGGTGCGCAAGAACCACCGCAAGACCTTCGGCCTGCTGCGCGACCTGCAGGGCGCACGCTCCGTCGGCGTGATCGCCGAGGACGCGTCCACCGGCATCGTCGAGATCGCCCGGCCCGTCGGCGTGGTGTGCGCGATCACGCCCTCGACCAACCCTGGCGCCACGCCGGCGAACAAGATCATCAATGCCCTGAAGGGCCGCAATGCGGTCGTCGTGGCACCGTCGCCCAAGGGCTGGAGCACGTGCGCGCGCCTGATCGAGTTCATCCACGCCCAGCTCGACCTCGTGGGCGCGCCGCGCGGTCTCGTGCAGCTCCTGCCATCGCCCATCAGCAAGGCCTCCACCGCCGAGCTGATGCGGCAGTGCGACCTCGTCGTCGCCACCGGTTCGCAGGCCAATGTGCGCGCCGCCCATGCCAGCGGCACGCCGGCGTTCGGCGTCGGCGCCGGCAACGTGGCCGGCATCGTGGACGAGACCGCCGACCTGGCGCTGGCGGCCGACCGCATCCTGCGCTCCAAGACCTTCGACAACGCCACCAGCTGCTCGTCCGAGAACAGCCTGGTGGTCGTCGATGCCGTGCGCGCGCCGCTGCTGGCAGCGCTGCAGGCGCGTGGCGCCGTGCTGCTGAGCGCGGCGCAGAAGGCCACGCTGCAGGCGCTGATGTGGCCCGACGGCAAGCTTTCGCCGGCGGTCATCGGCCAGTCCGCTGCCGTCATCGCAAAGCGCGCCGGCCTGGACGACATCGCCGCGCAGCAGCCGCGCATCCTGCTGGTCGAGGAAGACGGCGTCGGCCACGACCATCCCTTTTCGGGCGAAAAGCTCAGCCCGGTGCTGGCGCTCTACGCCGCGGCCGACTTCGCGCGGGCCGCGCAGATCGTCGAACGCATCTACGCCTTCGAGGGCGCCGGGCATTCGGTCGGCCTGCACAGCCGCCTCCCCGAGCGTGCGCTGCAGCTCGGCCTGACGCTGCCGGTCTCGCGCGTGATCGTCGACCAGGCGCACTGCATCGCCACCGGCGGCAGCTTCGACAACGGCCTGCCCTTCTCGCTGTCCATGGGCTGCGGCACCTGGGGGAAGAACAATTTCTCCGACAACATGAACTACCGCCACTACCTGAACATCACGCGGGTGTCGCGGCCGATCCCCGAGCAGGTGCCGAGCGAGGCCGACATCTTCGGCGCCTACTTCGAACGCTACGGCGTGCAATGAGCGGGGGCAGCGTCCATGCGCTGATCGAAGAGCGCGCCACGCGGGCGCCCGGTGCGGTCTACGCGCACAGCCTGGTCAACGGGCGCACGCTGCATTACGGCGAACTCGCGCAGTCCTGCCGCCGCGTCGCCGGGCTGCTGCAGTCGCACGGGCTGCGCCCGGGCGACACCGTCTCGCTGGTCATGCCCAACGGCCTGCAGACGCTGCGCCTGCTGCTCGGCGCGATGCACGCCGGCCTGGTCGTGAACCCGGTGAACCTGCTGTCGCAGCCGGCGCAGATGGCCTACGTGCTGGGCCATTCCGACTGCGGCCTGGTGTGCGTCGCGCCCGAGTGGGAGGCGCGCGTGCGCGAACTGCTGCAGGGCCTGGACCGGACGGTGCAGGTGCTGGTGGCCGACCCCGACGGCGACGCGCTGCCGGGCGAGGCCGCTGCGGTGGCCGGGGCGTGGCCTGCGCCAGCACCCGACGCCACGGCGCTGCTGATGTACACCTCGGGCACCACCGGCGTGCCCAAGGGCGTGATGCTCACGCAGGCCAACCTGGCCGCCAACGCGCAGGCCATCAGCGCCGAGCACGGGCTGGTCGCCGACGATCGGGTCCTGGCCGTGCTGCCGCTGTATCACATCAACGCCTTCGCAGTGACGATGCTGGCCCCCATCGCGCAGGGCGGCAGCCTGGCGATGCCGGCGAAGTTCTCGGCCGCGCGCTTCTGGGAACAGGCCGCAGGCTGCACCTGGATCAACGTCGTGCCGACGATGATCTCGTACCTGCTGGAAGGCGCCGCGCCCGCGCCGGCGCAGACGGCAGCCATCCGCTTCTGCCGCTCGGCTTCGGCGGCGCTGCCGCCCGAGCACCACCGGGCCTTCGAGGCGAAGTTCGGCATCGGCATCATCGAGACCATGGGACTGACCGAGACGGTGGCGCCCTCGTTCTCGAACCCGCTCGACGCGCGCCTGCGCAAGATAGGCTCGGTCGGCCGCGCTTCGGGGTGCGAGGCGCGCGTCATCGATGCCGCGCTGCAGGCCGTCGCCGACGGCAGCACCGGCGAGCTCGCCATCCGGGGCCCCAACGTGATGCGCGGCTACTACAAGAACGAGGCCGCGACCGCCGCCAGCTTCACCCCCGACGGCTGGCTGCGCACCGGCGACCTCGGTCACCGCGACGCCGACGGCTTCTTCTTCGTCACCGGGCGCATCAAGGAGCTGATCATCAAGGGCGGAGAGAACATCGCCCCGCGGGAGATCGACGAGGTGCTGCTGGCCCATCCTGCCGTGCTCGACGCGGCTGCGGTCGGCGTGCCCGACCCGCACTACGGGCAGGAGATCATGGCCTGCGTGGTGCTGCGCGAAGGCGCCGCCTGCAGCGAAGACGAGCTGCGGGCCTTCTGCATCGAGCAGCTCGGCCGCTACAAGGCACCCCGGCACCTGCGCTTCGTCAGCGAGCTGCCGCGCGGACCGTCGGGCAAGGTGCAGCGGTTGAAGTTGGTCGAGCTGGTCTGAGCCGGGGTCAGGCGGGCAGGCCCGCCCCCTTGCCGAAGTCGCCGCGCAGCGCGCGCCAGACCACTTCCGGGGTCAGCGGCATCTGCACCTTCTCGGCCGCCGCCCCCAGGCCGGCGTGGTCCAGCGCATCGACCACGGCGCCCACCACCGCCGGCGTGGCGCCGATGGTGCCCAGCTCGCCCACGCCCTTGGCCCCCAGGCTGTTGGTCAGGCAGGGGATGCTCTCGTCGAAGGCCGTCTTGAAGCCGCGGAACACGTCGGCGTGGGGCAGGGCGTAGTCCATCAGGCTGGCGCTCAGCAACTGGCCCTCCTCGTCGTACACCATGCGCTCGCACAGCGCCTGGCCGATGCCCTGCACGGCTCCGCCTTCGACCTGGCCGCGCACGATGACCGGGCTGACGATGCGGCCGATGTCGCTGACCGAGGCGTAGGCCACGATCTGCGTGGCGCCCGTGGCGGCGTCGATCTCGACCTCGCAGACATGGCAGCCGTTGGGCCAGCTGGCCGCGCTGGCCTTGGCGCCGCCCTCGGCCAGGATGGCCGCGCCGGGCTGCCGATGCGCCAGTTCGAACAGGCCGATGCCGAGGTCCGTGCCGGCCACCGTGTAGCGGCCGGCGGCGTACTCGATGTCGCCGGCGGGCGCTTCCAGCGCCTGCGCGGCCAGGTCCTTGCCGGTGTCCACCGCGCGCTGCGATGCCACCCGGACGGCGGCACCGGCGGTGAAGAGCGAGCGGCTGGCGGCGCTGCCGAAGCCGTTGGCGCGGTCGGTGTCGCCCTGCAGGATGCGGATGCGCTCGATGGGCACGCCGAAGACGTCCACCGCCAGCTGCGCGTAGCTGGTGGCGATGCCCTGGCCCATGGCCATGGTGGCCGCGGTGAGCTCGACGTAGCCGTCGGCGGTGATGCGCACCTGCACCTGCTCTTCGAGCGCATTGCCCCCAGTCCATTCCAGGAAGGTGGCGATGCCGCGGCCGCGCAGCAGCCCGCGCGCCTTCGACGCCGCGCGCCGCGACGGGTAGCCGGCCCAGTCGGCCAGCGCCAGCGCCTGGTCCATGATGCGTTCGAACTGGCCGCAGTCGTAGGTCTGGGCCATGGCATTGCGGTAGGGCATCTGCTCGGGCCGGATCATGTTGCGGCGGCGCAGTTCGGCCGGGTCCAGCTGCAGCTTGCGCGCGGCGGCATCGAACAGCCGCTCGGTGGTGTAGATGGCCTCGGGCCGGCCGGCACCGCGGTAGGCGCCGGTGGCGGCCGTGTTC
>CAIWPS010000100.1 GCA_903914615.1 uncultured beta proteobacterium
ATCTCGTCGTTGACGACGGTGTCGTTCTCGTTGATGACCGGGATCACCTTCAGCGCCAGCAGCGTCAGCAAGGTCGAGCGGGCATTCAGGTAACGCTCGCGATCGGCCAGGTCCGCATGCGTGAGCAGCACCTGCGCGCTGGCCATGCCGTGCTCGGACAGGCGCGACTCGTACATCTGCACCAGTCCCATCTGGCCGACGGCGGCGGCGGCCTGCAGCTCGTGCAGCTCCTTGGGCCGCTGTGCCCAGCCCAGTCGCTTCATGCCCTCGGCGATGGCGCCGCTGGACACCATCAGCAGCTCGCGGCCCTCGCGCGCCAGGGCGGCGAGCTGGCGCGACCAGTTGCCGATGGCCGCGGCATCGACGCCGCGGCCTTCATTCGTGACCAGGCTGGAGCCGACCTTGACGACGATGCGGCGTGCGCCCAGCAGCGGGCTAGCCATGGTCCGGGGCGGCGGCCTCGAACCGCGGGTCGGGCAGCGGCGCCTCGTGCTGGAAGGCGGCGACGTGCTTGTAGATGGCCTCGACCAGCGGCTGCAGGCCGTCGCGCGCCAGCGCCGAGATCGAGAACACCGGCCCCTTCCAGCGCAGGCGGCGCACGTAGTCCTTGACGCGGGCCTCGCGTTCCTCGGCAGGCACCATGTCGAGCTTGTTGAAGACCAGCCAGCGCGGCTTGGCGTGCAGCTTGGGGTCGTACTTCTTCAGTTCGGCGACGATGGCGCGCGCCTGCACGACCGGGTCCACGCCTTCGTCGAAAGGCGCGGCGTCGACGATGTGCAGCAAGAGCCGCGTGCGCTGCAGGTGGCGCAGGAACTGGTGGCCCAGGCCTGCGCCCTCGGACGCGCCTTCGATGAGGCCCGGGATGTCGGCGACGACGAAGCTGCGCTCCGGCCCCACCCGCACCACGCCCAGGTTGGGGTGCAGCGTGGTGAAGGGGTAGTCGGCGATCTTCGGCCGCGCATTGGAGATGGCCGCGATCAGCGTCGACTTGCCGGCGTTGGGCATGCCCAGCAGGCCGACGTCGGCGAGCACGCGCAGCTCCAGTTGCAGCTTCTTGGCCTCGCCCGGCCAGCCCGGCGTCTTCTGGCGCGGCGAGCGGTTGGTGCTGGTCTTGAAGTGCATGTTGCCGAAGCCGCCGTCGCCGCCCTTGGCCAGCAGTGCGCGCTGGCCGTGTTCGAGCAGTTCGACGAGCACGACGCTGGTCTCGCCATCGGAGACATCGGAGATGATGGTGCCCACCGGCATGCGCAGTTCGATGTCGGGCGAGGCGGCGCCGAACTGGTCCGAGCCGCGCCCCTGTTCGCCGTTCTTCGCGTCGTGGCGGCGCGCGTAGCGGTAGTCGATGAGGGTGTTGATGTTGCGGTCGGCGATCGCCCACACACTGCCGCCGCGCCCACCGTCACCGCCGTTGGGGCCGCCGAAGGGGATGAACTTTTCGCGCCGGAAGCTCACGCAGCCCGCGCCGCCGTGGCCGGCGGACACGTCGATCAAGGCTTCGTCGACGAATTTCATGATGGGCGGATGGTAGCGGCGGTGCAGAAACGAAGAAGCCCCGGCAGGCCGGGGCTTCGCTGGGGGGCGAAGAGATCGATCAGACCGGCTTGACGAACACGGTCTGGCGGTTCAGCGCGCCCTTGACTTCGAACGAGACCGCGCCGTCGACCAGCGCGAACAGCGTGTGGTCCTTGCCGATGCCGACGCCGGCACCCGGGTGGAACTTGGTACCGCGCTGGCGCACGATGATCGAGCCGGCAGAAATCTGCTGGCCGCCGAAGGCCTTGACGCCGAGCATCTTCGGCTTGGAGTCGCGGCCGTTGCGGGTGGAGCCGCCGCCCTTTTTCTGTGCCATGGTGTCTGCCCCTTAGCCGTTGATCGAGCCGATCTGCAGCTCGGTGTATGTCTGGCGGTGACCGCCGTGCTTCTGGTAGTGCTTGCGGCGGCGCATCTTGAAGATGCGAACCTTGTCGTGCTTGCCTTGCGACAGCACGGTGGCCGTCACCGTGGCACCCGCGACCCAGGGAGCACCGACCTTCAAGTCCGCGCCGCTACCCACGGCCAGCACCTGATCGATCACGACTTCCTGGCCCACGTCCGCAGCTATCTGTTCTACCTTGATCTTTTCGCCGGCTGCAACCTTGTATTGCTTGCCACCGGTTTTTATGACCGCGTACATGTGTGACCTTTCTGAGTTTCGCTGCGCGTCGCCCGGGGTGACGAGAAGCTTGCCCGGCCAGAGGTTCAGTTCAGGCGAGGCCCTCATCGGGCCGCGAAGGCAAAGCAGACCCGAGCCCGCACAGAGCCTTTGATTATAGCACGCGGGGCCGGCGCCACAACGAGCCGAGCGACAGGAAGCCGCCCCTTCCTATAATCGCCGATCGTCCGACCCGCGCGACCTGTGCTCGACACCCCTGCCCCCACCGCCGCCGCCGCGGACCCCACCGACGCCGCCATGCTGCGCGTGGATGCGGTCATCCGCGAGCGGCTGGCCTCGCGGGTGGCGCTGATCGACCAGATCTCACGCTACATCATCGGTGCCGGCGGCAAGCGCATCCGGCCACGCCTGGTGCTGCTGTTTTCCGAGGCGCTGGGCTTTGCCGGCCCGGAACGCTACGAGCTGGCCGCCATTGTCGAGTTCATCCATACCGCCACGCTGCTGCACGACGATGTCGTGGACGAATCGGCGCTTCGTCGCGGCCGCGCCACCGCCAATGCCATGTTCGGCAACGCGGCCAGCGTGCTGGTGGGTGACTTTCTCTACTCGCGGGCCTTCCAGATGATGGTCTCGGTGAACCGCATGCGGGTGCTTGAGGTGCTGGCCGATGCCACCAACGTCATCGCCGAAGGGGAAGTGCTGCAGCTGATGAACATGCACGACCCTGACCTGGCGGTCGACGATTACCTGCGCGTCATCCGCTTCAAGACCGCCAAGCTATTTGAGGCCAGCGCACGACTCGGAGCGGTGCTGGCCGAGGCGCCAGCGGCACTGGAGGAGTCGTGCGCCGAGTTCGGGCGCTCGCTGGGCACGGCATTTCAGCTCGTCGACGATCTGCTGGACTACGAAGGCAACAGCAGCGAGCTCGGCAAGAACGTCGGCGACGACCTCCGCGAGGGCAAGCCGACCCTGCCCCTCCTGCTGGCCATGGAGCGCTCCGGCACCGCCGACCGGGCGCTGATCCGTCACGCCATCGAGCACGGCGAACTGCAGAAGCTGCCCGAGATCCTGGCCATCGTGCGCGGGACCGGCGCGCTGGACGCCACGCGCGACGCCGCAGAGGGCGAAGCCCGCAAGGCCAGCGCCGTGCTGGACGCGCTGCCTCCGTCGAGGGCCCGCGAAGCTCTGCTAGAATTATGTGCTCGGTCGATCCATCGTTCGTCGTAGCTCTTTGACGACGCAGCAAGGTCGGTCGTCGCAGGCTGCGGCCCGGATTCTTGCCGGGCAGTGCCGTCGCATCGGGGTGTAGCTTAGCCTGGTAGAGCGCTACGTTCGGGACGTAGAGGCCGGAGGTTCGAATCCTCTCACCCCGACCAAATCCGCCGCGAGGACGGTCGCCGCCAGCCGGTAGCCTTGGTCCGCGAGACGGCACTGAACCCGTTCGGCGTTTACACCTGGATGAGGATAGGCGATGATGGTTGCGGCATGCCCCTGCTGATCTGACATCCATGGC
This sequence comes from uncultured beta proteobacterium, assembly GCA_903914615.1. Taxonomy (GTDB): domain Bacteria; phylum Pseudomonadota; class Gammaproteobacteria; order Burkholderiales; family Burkholderiaceae_C; genus Rubrivivax. The sequence continues at coordinate 3,666 of CAIWPS010000100.1, forward strand.
CGCAGAGACACTGGTCGAACCGCCGCCGTCGTCCCTTTCCGGGGTCGCGCGCGTCCTCGTCAATGCCGGCAAGCTGACGCCCAAGGCCGCCGAAGACCTGACCAAGGCCGCGCGCGATCGCAAGGGCAGTTTCGTGGCCGCCGTCATCAGCGCCGGCGCCGTCAAGCCCGACGACCTCGCGCACACGCTGTCGGCCGCACTGGCCCTGCCGCTGGTCGACCTCAACGCCATCGACGCGACCAAGCTGCCGCGCAACATCGTCGACCAGAAGATCGCCAGCCAGTACCAGTTGATGGTGCTGGGCAAGCGCGGCAACCGGCTCTTCATCGGTGCCGCCGACCCCACCGACCAGGAGGCCGTCGAGCGCATCAAGTTCGCCACCCAGCTTTCGCCGGAGTGGGTGATCGTCGAGTACGACAAGCTGATGCGCGCGCTGGAAGGCCAGGGGGCCAGCGCCAACGAGGTGCTGGAGTCCCTGACCAGCGCCGACTTCGAATTCGACGTCACCGAGGAAGACGCCGCCGCTGCCGAAGGCGCGGACATCGCCACCGAGGTCGAGGACGCCCCGGTCGTGCGCTTCCTGCAGAAGATGCTCATCGACGCGATCAACATGCGCGCGTCCGACCTGCACTTCGAGCCCTACGAGTACACCTACCGCGTGCGCTTCCGCATCGACGGCGAACTGCGCGAGATCACGCAGCCGCCGGTGGCCATCAAGGAGAAGCTGGCCTCGCGCATCAAGGTCATCTCGCGCATGGACATCTCCGAGAAGCGCGTGCCGCAGGACGGCCGCATGAAGCTGAAGTTCGGCTCCAAGGCCATCGACTTCCGCGTCAGCACCCTGCCCACGCTGTTCGGCGAGAAGGTCGTGATCCGTATCCTCGACCCGTCCAGCGCCAAGCTGGGCATCGAGGCGCTGGGCTACGAGAAGATCGAGAAGGACCGCCTGATGCAGGCCATCGGCCGTCCCTACGGCATGATCCTCGTCACCGGCCCCACCGGCAGCGGCAAGACCGTGTCGCTCTACACCTGCCTGAACCTGCTCAACCAGCCGGGGGTGAACATCGCCACCGTCGAGGACCCGGCGGAAATCAACCTGCCCGGCATCAACCAGGTCAACGTCAACGACCGCGCCGGGCTGACCTTCGCGGCGGCGCTGAAGTCCTTCCTGCGTCAGGATCCGGACATCATCATGGTCGGTGAAATCCGCGACCTGGAGACGGCGGACATCGCGCTCAAGGCCGCCCAGACCGGCCACCTGGTGATGAGCACGCTGCACACCAACGACGCGCCGACGACGCTGACGCGGCTGCTGAACATGGGCGTGGCGCCCTTCAACATCGCCTCCAGCGTGCTGCTCATCACGGCGCAGCGGCTGGCGCGCAAGCTGTGCGAGAACTGCAAGAAGCCGGCCGAATATCCTCGCGACTCGCTCCTCAAGGCCGGCTTCAAGCCCGACGAGCTGGACGGCAGCATGCGGCTGTACCGCGCCGTCGGCTGCAGTTCGTGCAACAACGGCTACAAGGGCCGGGTCGGCATTTACCAAGTGATGCCCATCACCGAGGCGATCCAGCGCATCATCCTGACCGAAGGCTCGGCACTGGACATCGCCAAGCAGGCCGAAATCGAGGGCGTCCGTGACTTGCGCCAGTCCGGGCTCATCAAGGTTCGGGCCGGCGTGACGACATTGGAAGAGGTGATCACGGTCACCAACGAATAGCCGCCAGCCGCCACCCCATTCCCAGCACCGACCCACCTTCGCAACCCATGGCCACAGCAGCACTCGCCAAACCCGGCAAGGAAATCATCTTCGAGTGGGAAGGCAAGGACCGCAACGGCAAGATCGTGCGCGGCGAGATGCGCGCCGGCGGCGAAGCGGTGGTCAATGCCAGCCTGCGCCGCCAGGGCATCCTGGTCAACAAGGTGAAGAAGCGGCGCTCCAGCGGCGGCCGGGCCATCAAGCAGAAGGACATCGCCATCTTCACGCGCCAGCTGGCGACGATGATGAAGGCCGGCGTACCGCTGCTGCAGTCCTTCGACATCGTGGCGCGCGGCAGCACCAACCCGCGCATGACCAAGCTGCTCAACGACATCCGCTCCGACGTCGAGACCGGCACCAGCCTGTCCTCGGCCTTCCGCAAGCACCCTCTGCACTTCGACGCGCTGTACTGCAACCTGGTCGAGGCCGGCGAGGCCGGCGGCATCCTGGAGGCCCTGCTCGACCGCCTGGCGATCTACCAGGAAAAGACCATGGCCATCAAGTCGAAGATCAAGTCGGCGCTGATGTACCCCACCGCCGTCATCATCGTCGCCTTCGTCGTGCTGACGGTGATCATGATCTTCGTCATCCCGGCCTTCAAGGACGTCTTCAAGTCCTTCGGCGGCGAGCTGCCCGCGCCGACACTGGTGGTCATCGCGATGTCGGAATTCTTCGTCAAGTGGTGGTGGGCGATCTTCGCCCTCCTTGGCGGCGGCGGCTACTTCTTCCTCGAGAGCTGGAAGCGTTCCGAGAAGATGCAGATCGCGATGGACCGATTGCTGCTGAAGATTCCGGTCTTCGGCGACCTCATCAACAAGTCCGTCATCGCGCGCTGGACGCGCACGCTTTCGACCATGTTCGCTGCCGGCGTGCCGCTGGTCGAGGCGCTGGACTCGGTGGGCGGCGCGTCGGGCAACGCGGTCTACGCCATCGCCACTGAACAGATCCAGAAGGACGTCTCCACCGGCTCGGCGCTGACGACCTCGATGACCGCCACCGGCGTCTTCCCGACCATGGTGCTGCAGATGGCGGCCATCGGCGAAGAGTCCGGCTCGCTGGACCACATGCTGGGCAAGGCGGCCGAGTTCTACGAGGACGAGGTTGACGAGATGGTCAAGGGCCTGTCCAGCCTGATGGAGCCTTTCATCATCGTCATCCTGGGCGTGCTCATCGGCGGCATCGTGGTCTCGATGTACCTGCCGATCTTCAAGCTGGGCTCCGTGGTCTAGCGTGGGGGACCTGCTCGCCGGCCTGCCGCTGGACCTGCTGCTTTCGCCCTGGGCCCTGGCCCTGGTGGGGCTGGCGGTAGGCAGCTTTCTCAACGTGGTGGTGCACCGCCTGCCGCTGATGCTCGAACGCCAGTGGTGGGGCGACGTCGCGGCGCAGATGGCCGACGCCGCCTCCTACCAGCGCGTCTTCGGCGTCAAGGCCCCCGAGGTGCTGGCGCGCACCGCCGGCGGCTTGGACAAGTCGATCGAAGGGCTGCCACGGCTGGGCCTGGCGCGGCCGCCGTCACGCTGCCCCTCCTGCGGCCACGGCATCCGCTGGTTCGAGAACATTCCGCTTCTGAGCTGGTTGATGCTGCGCGGCCGCTGCTCGGCCTGTGGCGCGCGCATCGGGCTGCGCTACCCCCTCGTCGAAGTCGCGACCGCAGCGCTTTTCGCCGCCTTCGCCTGGCGCAGCGGGCCGGCGCCGGTGGCGCTGCTGTGGTGCGGCGTGGCAGCGCTGCTGCTGGCCGCCGCGCTCATCGACTGGGACACCACGGTGCTGCCCGACGCGCTGACGCTGCCGCTGCTGTGGGCCGGCCTGGTCTGCGCCGCCCTCGGCTGGCTGCCGGGGCTGACGCTGCCGCAGTCGCTTGCGGGGGCGGCCGCGGGCTACCTATCGCTGTGGTCGGTGTACTGGCTGTTCAAGCTCGTCACCGGCAAGGAAGGCATGGGCTACGGCGACTTCAAGCTGCTGGCCGCGATGGGGGCCTGGCTGGGTTGGCAGGCCATCCTGCCCATCGTGCTGATGGCCTCGGTGCTCGGTGCCTGCGTCGGCCTGGCGATGAAGGCCACCGGCTCGCTGCGCGAGGGCCGCTTCGTACCCTTCGGCCCCTTCCTCGCCGGCGGCGGCGGCGTGGTGATGATCGCCGGGCTGCCTGCGGTGCTGGGGTGGATGGGCTGGGCCTGAGACCGCCGCTGACCGTCGGCCTGACCGGCGGCATCGGCAGCGGCAAGAGCACGGTCGCGTCGGCCCTGGTGGCCTGCGGCGCGCACCTCGTGGACACCGATGCAATCGCACGCGCACTCACGGCCCCGGGCGGCGCCGCGATGCCGGCCCTGCGCGACGCGCTCGGCGCCGCGGCGGTGGCCGCCGACGGTGGCCTGGACCGCGACCGCCTGCGCCAGCTCGCGTTCGCCGATGCCGACGTCAGGCGGCGCCTCGAATCCATCCTGCACCCGCTCATCGGCGCCCAGGCGCTGCAGCAGGCGGCCGCCCATGGGGGCCGACCGGTGGTCTTCGACGTGCCCCTGCTCACCGAATCGCAGGGCGCGCGGCCCTGGCGCACGCGGGTGCAGCGGGTGCTGGTCGTCGACTGCACCGAGGCCACGCAGGTCGAGCGCGTGGCCCGGCGTGCGGGCTGGACGGCCGAGGCCGCACAGCGCGTCATTGCCCAGCAGGCCACCCGGGCGCAGCGCCGGGCCATCGCCGACGCCGTCATCCACAACGACGGCCTCGACCTTGGGCAGCTGCACGCCGAGGTGCGCGCGCTCTGGGCCCTGTGGAACAATCCCCAGAGGTACTGATCCCACCGGGCCCACCGCCCGTCAAACGAGCCCGCCTTGGTTCTCTACGAATACCCGTTCAACGAAGGCATACGCACGATGCTGCGGCTCGAACATCTGTTCGACCGCCTCGGGCAGCTGGTGCCGCGCGACGCACCGGTGGACCACCACTTCGCGCTCGCCACCATCTTCGAGATCATGGACGTGGCCTCGCGTGCCGACCTCAAGAGCGACCTGCTCAAGGAACTCGAGCGCCATCGCACGCAGCTGCAGGGCTTCCGCGGCCACCCGGGCATCTCCGAGAGCGCGCTCGACGCCGTGGTGGCGCGTATCGACCATGCCTTCGACGGCCTCAACCAGCTGCAGGGCAAGGCCGGCCAGCAGCTCGCCGCCAACGACTGGCTGATGAGCATCCGCAGCCGCATCAACATCCCTGGCGGCACTTGCGAATTCGACCTGCCCGCCTACTACGCGTGGCAGCAGCACGCGCCCGAGCGGCGACGCTCCGACCTGCAGGCCTGGATGACCAGCCTGATGCCTCTGGCCGAGGCACTGCAGGTGCTGCTGGGGCTGTTGCGCGACAGCGGCACACCGCAACGCTTGATGGCCACTGGCGGCCAGTACCAGCAGAGCCTGCCGCAAGGCAGGACGCACCAGCTGCTGAGGGTGCGCATCGCCGCCGACAGCGGCGTCGTGCCCGAGATCACCGGCCATCGGCTGATGGTCTCGGTCCGCTTCATGCGGCCGGATGCCGAGGGACGACTGCGCAATGCCGGCACCGACACCGAATTCGACCTCGCCCTGTGTTCCTGAGCCGTGAGCGACACCGCCCCGCGCCACGTGCCCTGCCCGAGCTGCCGCAAGCCGTCCCTCTACGGGCCGGCCAACCCCTGGCGGCCATTCTGTAGCGAGCGCTGCCGCAGCGCCGACCTGGGCGCCTGGGCCAGCGAGCGCTTCCGCGTGCCGGCGCAGGCGCCGACCGAGGACGACGAATCGCCACCCGGCCCCTGAGCGGGGCGGCGCGCACCCCGCCCATGGCAAGCCTGCTGCCGGGCCGGCTCGACGGCCTGATCCTCACCCCGCAAGGCTGGTTGCGCGGAGCGCTCCACCACGCCCAGGGGCGCATCACCGGGCTGCAAGGCGAAGCGGTCGAGGCCTCGGCCGCCACGGCAAGCGCCCTGCCGCGCCTGCTGCCAGGCTTCATCGACCTCCATGTGCACGGCGGCGGCGGCCACGACACCATGGCCGGCGGCGAGGCCGTGGCGGCCATCGCGCGCAGCCATGCGCGGCATGGCACCACGGCGCTGCTGGCGACCACGATGACGGCCCCGGCCAGCGAGATCGAGGCTGCCCTGCGCGCGCTCGCACCGCACGTTGCCCGGCGCCCCGAACACGGCGCGCGCGTGCTGGGCGTGCACCTGGAAGGCCCCTTCATCAGCCCGTCCCGGCTCGGTGCGCAACCCGATTGCACGATGGCGGCGTCGCTGGAACAGGTGCTCGCGTGGCATGCCTTGGCGCCGATCCGGCTGGTCACGCTGGCGCCCGAACTCCCCGGGCACCTGGCCCTCGTCGGCGCGCTGGTGGCGCAGGGCCTGCGCGTGCAGATCGGCCACAGTGCCGGGAGCTACGACGACGGCGTCGCGGCCCTGGCGGCCGGTGCCTGCGGCTTCACCCACCTGTTCAACGCGATGAGCGGCTTCCACCACCGCGAACCCGGCATGGCCGGCGCTGCGCTGGCGCACGCGGCGCGCGCGGAGATCATCCCCGACCTGCTGCACGTGCACCCTGGGGCCATACGCGCCGCGCTGCGTGCCATTCCGGGGCTGTACTGCGTCAGCGACGCCACGGCCGCCACCGGCATGCCCGACGGCGCCTACCGCCTCGGCCGCCACACCGTCCACAAGTGCCTGGGCGGTGTGCGCCTGGCCGACGGCACGCTGGCCGGCAGCACGCTGACCATGGACCAGGCGCTGCGCAACCTCGTCGCCCTGGGGCTGCCCCTGGCGGAAGCTTCGCGACGAACCTCGACGCTGGCCGCCGAGCACCTGGGGCTGAGCGACCGCGGGCGCCTCGAGACCGGCGCCTGGGCCGACGTCGTCGTGCTGGACGGCGACCTGAAGGTCTGCGGCGTCGTCGTCGAAGGCCAGACCCTCGCGCCCGCCGATGACGCCTGAGCCCGCGCCCGCCCGCCCCGCCACGCGCATGCGCGAGGAGGCGCTGCAGGCGCCCGCCGCGGTCCAACGCATGCTGAGCGCCGATGCAGGGCTTTATGCCGCGCTGGGTGCCGTGCTGCGCGATGACGAACCCCGGGCCCTGCTGACGCTGGCGCGCGGCAGTTCAGACCATGCGGCGCAGTACATGGCCTACCTGGTGATGGCGCGGCTGGGGCAGCTGGTGACCTCGCTGCCGATGTCGCTGGTGACGCTGCACGATGCGCCGCTGCGCTGTGCGGGTCTGGTCACCTTCGCCTTCTCGCAGTCGGGCCAGAGCCCGGACCTGGTCGAGCCGACCCGCTCGTTCCGCGAGGGTGGCGCGCGCACGGTCGCCTTCGTCAACGACACCGCGTCGGCGCTGGCCGTCGCCGCGCAGTGGCTGCTGCCGCTGCATGCCGGGCCCGAAACCAGCGTCGCGGCGACGAAGAGCCTCATCTGCCAGCTGACCTGCGGTGCGCGGCTGGTGGCGGCCTGGCAGGCCGGCACCACACTGCAGGCCGCACTGGCGGCGTTGCCCGACGCGCTGGAGCAAGCGGCGCAGGCCGACTGGTCGGCGGCCTTGCCGGTGCTGGCGGGCGCCGACCGCCTCTACGTCATAGGACGCGGCAGCGGCCTGGCGGTGGCGCAGGAGGCGGCGCTGAAGTTCAAGGAAACATGCGGCATCCAGGCCGAGGCCTACTCGGCCGCCGAACTGCGCCACGGCCCGATGGCGCTCATCGAAGCGGGCTACCCGGTGCTGGTCTTCGCCCCACGCGGCCCGGCGCAGGCCGGGCTGTGCGGGCTGGCTGCGGACCTGCGGCGGCGAGGAGCGCAGGTGCTGCTCGCCGCACCTCCGGGCGTGGCGGGCGCCGACCTGCCACTTGTGCCCACCGCCGACGAGGCGCTGGACCCGATCGCGGCCATCCAGTCCTTTTATCCGATGGTCGAATCGCTCGCCCGGCTGCGCGGCATGGATCCCGACGCACCGCGACATCTCTCGAAGGTCACACGCACACGTTGACCGGGCCCGTTGCGGCCGCCGAGCCATGCGGCGTTGCGTGCGACCCCCTTGATCTGGCGCGACTCGCCCCTATAATTCATTGCTAGCACTCATCAACGCCGAGTGCTAACGATTGATGCGACGCCCTTCGCGTCGCCGATTCGCAGCATGTCAGCCAGGACTCACTTTCTCGATCCTCTGCATGCGAAACCATCTGACCCCAAGGAGATGATATGAAACTTCGTCCGTTGCACGATCGCGTGATCGTCAAGCGCCTCGAACAGGAAACCAAGACCGCCTCCGGCATCGTCATTCCCGACAACGCCGCCGAAAAGCCCGATCAGGGCGAAGTGCTGGCCGTCGGACCTGGCAAGCGCAGCGACAAGGGCGACTTCATCGCCCTCAACATCAAGGTCGGTGACCGCGTGCTGTTCGGCAAGTACAGCGGCCAGACCGTCAAGGTCGACGGCGACGAACTGCTGGTGATGCGCGAAGAAGACCTCTTCGCCGTCGTCGAGAAGTAAGTCCCGCCCCTCAGAACTCGAATCCGGAGAAATTCAAATGGCAGCAAAAGACGTTGTTTTCGGCGCGGACGCGCGCCTGCGCATGGTCGAGGGTGTGAACATCCTGGCCAATGCCGTCAAGGTCACCCTCGGCCCCAAGGGCCGCAACGTGGTGCTCGAGCGCAGTTTCGGCGCCCCCACGGTCACCAAGGACGGTGTCTCGGTCGCCAAGGAGATCGAGCTCAAGGACAAGCTCCAGAACATGGGCGCGCAGATGGTCAAGGAAGTCGCCTCCAAGACCAGCGACATCGCCGGTGACGGCACCACCACGGCCACCGTGCTGGCCCAGTCCATCGTCCGCGAAGGCATGAAGTACGTGGCCGCCGGCATGAATCCGATGGACCTGAAGCGCGGCATCGACAAGGCCGTCTCGGCCCTGGTCGACGAATTGAAGAAGGTTTCCAAGGCGACTACGACCAACAAGGAGATCAGCCAGGTCGGCGCCATCTCCGCCAACAGCGACAGCTCCATCGGCGACATCATCGCCAAGGCCATGGACAAGGTCGGCAAGGAAGGCGTGATCACCGTCGAAGACGGCAAGAGCCTGGACAACGAGCTCGACATCGTCGAGGGCATGCAGTTCGACCGCGGCTACCTCTCGCCCTATTTCATCAACAACCCCGACAAGCAGAGCGCGATCCTCGACAACCCCTTCGTGCTGCTGTACGACAAGAAGATCAGCAACATCCGCGACCTGCTGCCGACGCTGGAGCAAGTTGCCAAGAGCGGCCGTCCGCTGCTGATCGTCGCCGAGGAAGTCGAAGGCGAGGCCCTGGCCACGCTGGTGGTCAACACCATCCGCGGCATCCTCAAGGTCGTCGCTGTCAAGGCGCCGGGCTTCGGTGACCGCCGCAAGGCCATGCTCGAGGACATCGCCATCCTGACCGGTGGCAAGGTCATCGCCGAGGAAGTCGGCCTGACGCTCGAGAAGGTGCAGCTGACCGACCTGGGCCAGGCCAAGCGGGTCGAAGTGGGCAAGGAAAACACCACCCTGATCGACGGCCACGGTGCCGCCGCCGACATCGAGGCGCGCGTCAAGCAGATCCGCGTCCAGATCGAGGAAGCGACCAGCGACTACGACCGTGAAAAGCTGCAGGAACGCGTGGCCAAGCTCGCCGGCGGTGTGGCCGTCATCAAGGTCGGTGCCGCCACCGAAGTCGAGATGAAGGAAAAGAAGGCGCGTGTCGAAGACGCCCTGCACGCCACGCGTGCGGCGGTGGAAGAAGGCATCGTCGCCGGTGGTGGCGTGGCGCTGCTGCGCGCACGCCAGGCTGCGGGCACCATCAAGGGTGACAACCACGACCAGGAAGCCGGCATCAAGATCGTGCTGCGCGCCATCGAGCAGCCGCTGCGCGAGATCGTCTTCAACGCCGGCGACGAGCCCAGCGTGGTCGTCAACGCGGTGCTGACCGGCAAGGGCAACTACGGCTACAACGCCGCCAACGGCACCTACGGCGACATGATCGAGATGGGCATCCTGGACCCGACCAAGGTGACGCGGACGGCTCTGCAGAACGCCGCCTCGGTGGCCGGCCTGATGCTGACGACCGAAGCCATGGTTGCCGAAGCGCCGAAGGAAGAGCCGGCCGGCGGCGGCATGCCGGGCGGCATGGGCGGCATGGGCGGCATGGGCGGCATGGACATGTAGGCTTGTTCCGGGCGGCTTTGCCGCCCGAACAAGTCGGCTGCATCGAACCGACAGGCTCGCCCCTGCGGCTCATGCAGCCGCAGCCCTCCAGGCCCGCGCACCTTCTGGTGCGCGGGCCTTCTCGCTTCTTGGGCACTTGCGGAAGCTACCGAATTGCAAGGCTTTTCCCGGCGCCACGGCCGGGCCGACGCCGGATAATCGGGGGACATGGTCGCGCGCAAGGTCTCCGCTGCAATGCTGCAATTCGTCGACGACGAACTGCTGCGTGCGCCGCTGCTTTTCGACCAGCTGGCCGAGGGCACCAAGGAGCAGGCGCTCAAGTCGCTGCCCGAACTCTCGCCGATGCAGCGCTCGGCGGTGGGCGACATGCTGCAGTCGCTGCAGGTGCATCGCATCCGCCTGTCCGAGTACTTCGTCCACTCCCTGCAGGAACAGGTCCACCAGGAGCTGGCGCAACAGACGCCAGCGCCCCGGGCCGTGGGCAAGAGCGGCAAGGCGCCGGCGCTGGCCCTCGTCGACGAGGACGTCGTGGCGCTGGATGTCGAGCTCTCGCACACCATCGAGGCCATCAAGAGCGTGGCCGAGTACGAGCTGCGCGAACTGCAGACCTACACCTCGGCGCTGGTCGGCGACATGGACGTGGCGCGCGACCACAACCCCTTCCGCGCCGAGACCTATGCCCGCGCGCTGTGGGCGGCGTCGCAGGCGCTGCCGCTGTCGCGCGGCCAGCAGGTGTCCTTCATGCGCCATGCCGGCAAGCCGCTGGC
>CAIWPS010000101.1 GCA_903914615.1 uncultured beta proteobacterium
GGCGGTGGCGACGGTGACGGTGACGGTGACGGTGACGGTGACGGTGACGGTGACGGTGACGGTGACGGTGACGGTGACGGTGACGGTGACGGTGACGGCGACGGCGACGGCGATGGCGATGGTGCCCCAGTCGGCACACTGATCCCGTCAGCCACTGAACTTGCCGACTGGCCACCGCCACAGGCAGACAGAAGGGCCGCACTCAGTGGCGCCGCTGCGGCACGAAGGAACAGCCGGCGAGACTCGGTTTCCAGGGCTGCCAGGCGTTCGGGGTCGAGGGGCATTGGATTTCCTTGAAGATTTCTGGCGTACACGGGCGGCGCAGCACTACCGCTTGGATCAGGTCGTGCGTACGCTCCACACCGGTGCCTGTGCAAAGGTGCTTGTCAGTTGCGACCAGTTCGACGCGTTCGTCATGCGTGCGTAGGCTGCAGCCGCGCCCGGTGCCCCCAAGTCCACCGCGTAGCAAATGGCCGGCAGCATGTTGCCCCAGTAGCTGGTGCCGTCCGGGAAATTGCCGCCGCGCAAGAGGCCCGGGTCCACGCCTGGGTTGGGCGTGCCGTAGGTGTCCTTGTAGAGCGCCCCCCAGTTGGCCGCCCAGGGGCCCGTCCCGCCGAGAAAGTCAGGGGTCAGTTCCTCGGCCACCACCATCGTGTAGGGCGTCGCGTCTGCATACAGCCAGTCAGTGGCCGCCGTGGTGCCCAGTCGGCCCACGACGCTTTGCGCCTTCCATGCAAAGAAGGCTTGCAGGTTCGACTTGGCAGCAGCGGAAATCGGTGGGTTCGACTTCAACGTGTAGCCGAACGCCGCTGTCAGGAAGTCTTCCATCCACGTGGCGTTCGTGTACATGCCAGCGATGTTGCCGTAGTTCACATAGGGCGCCAGCAGGCCGAACGGGTTGTTGGGCTGGCCTACGTAGGTGTTGTAGAAGAAGTTGATGTTGTTCTGAAGGCAGGTGACCAATTCCGATTGCAATGCGTCGCCGTCCGGCGTGGCATGCGTGGCCTGAAGCAGGGTCCGCAAGGCCCAAGCCGCGCCGCGCGGCGTGAACGGTCCGTGGTCGGTCGAAAACAGGCCCTGGGCAAAGGAACGATAGACGTCCACGCTGTAGAGGTAGTTCGTCGTCGCAACGAACTGAACCTGTTCCATGAAATACCAGCGACCCGTCACCAGGTAGGCCATGAAGCCCATGGACGGGTGGTGCGGAATGTCCCATGGTGGCGCGCTTGTGCCGGTGCCTGCGGGCACCATGTCGTTCGTGCTGCTGGCGTTCGCACTCAGGTGGGGGTAGCTGCTGAATTTCGGCGGCCGATTCGTGGTCTCGTCGCGATACTGAACGGGGTAGCGCCCGGCGCTGAAGCCGTTGCGCACCACGGCTGCCATCTCCGCCCCGCTGTTGGCCGTCAGGTACAGCACATCGTGCTGCGGCAGCAGGCCTATGGGTTCCTGGTAGCCGGGGCCACCCATCTGGTCGCCGTCGTAGGAGAAATTGCCCTGCTGCAAGGGCGTGTAGCTCGCTACCAAGGCCCCGACCACGCCGGCACTGTTCGGCACGACAGCCGAATAGGTGGGCACGAGGTATGTAGATTGCAGATAGGCCTTGTCATGCACCCAGCCCACGCCGGGGTCCGATGCCAGCCAGTACGACAGGGCGGTTCCGGATATCAATGGCGTTCGGCATTGGCTGGGCAGGTTGATGGCCGCGCTGAACCGCTGCGTGCCACCCAGCGTGAAGGTGTAGGTGGCCGCCTTGCTGGTGGGTGCAGCCACCTTGAGGTAGCCGTTTTCGATCCACGGCAACACCTCCACCGCACCGCCTGCGTACAGCCGCACCTCCAGAAAGCCCACCAGGAACGGGTCGCTGCCGATCGGCTTGCGGTACACCCACGACGACATCTGAGGTCCGGTGACCCAGGTCTGGAAGGGTGCGTCCCAGTCCGTCCCTGCCCAGGACGCGCTGCCGAAGGCGCCGCAGCTGATGCCCGCGGTGATGGACGTGGCCTTCAGGTCGGCCGTGGCCAGGGCCGTGCCCGTCGGCGCCGCGGTGGTCGCCGACAGGGTCACGGTCAAGGGCGTGCCGGCCACCAGCGGTGCGCTGCCCGAGACAACGGCGATCTTGGCCGATCCGTCGGGCCAGCGGTTCTGTACATAGGCCTGCGAGTTGGCCAGTGTCGAAGCGACGTAGCGACCCGCCGGGATGTCGCCCATGCGAAAGGCGAAGCCCAGCGTGAAAGGTGCCGTGCCGCTGCTGGCTGCGCCCAGGGTGAACTGGGCCTTGCCGGTCGAGGGCGGCGCCGGAACGGGCGCCGGGCTGGGTGTCGGGGAGGGCGACGGCGACGGCGTGGGAGCCGGGGCGGGACTGGGGACCGGTGCTGCGTCGGCCAGTGCGCTGCCGCCGGCCCCACCACCACATGCCGTCGTGGCGACGCTGCCCAGGGCAACGCTCGTGAATTCGAGAAAACGTCTACGCTTGATATCGCTCATGAACAGTCAATCGACCTCGCCTCAGGGGTTCTGAAGCCCGCACAGGCAACTTTGAAGGTCGATCTGTGAGCGTTCGTTAGTCCCAACGCGAGCCTGGTTGTGGCTGCCCAGTTGAAGGGCAGGAGGCTTGAGAAGCCCGAACGGCACCGCACTTTGCGGGTCGCTTTCACGGGTGTTTTCGCAGTGTCAAAGTATCGCCGAGCCGATGCCCCGAATGCCCCCATCAAGCGCCTCGTCCTGGTTGCAAACTGCCTTTGCATGCAAGCGCTTGTAAATGCGCTCAAGTCGCACTGGCGCCTGCAGCACGAAGCATTCGCGGCACCGCACGGGCCAGACTGGGCTGGGCTTTCAGGCCCGCGGCACGAAAGCGGTGAAGTGGCGGAAGCTGCCGTGCTCAGGGGCCTGGCGCCGGTGCCTGCTTACAACCCTGACTCTGCACGACCAGCATGCCGTTTCAGGCACTTGGCGTGCACGGCGTTCGCCACCATTGCTCAGGCCGAAAAGATCAGCGGCACTGCGGCCGGCTCACCGCCCAGCAGCCGCCGGCGCAGGCGAAGCGCGGAAAGCCTGGCCTGGCTGATCTGCGGCAAGGTGGCGCGTACGCCCGACCACACCCGGTGCCATACCCTGTCGACGTTGCGCGGCCCGTCGCGCTCGGCCACCTCGTCCATGTAGCGCTTGATGGCGTTCATCGCCCAGGCCGAGTGCCCCTTGGACACGTTGTCCGCGGCGTTGTGAACTTCGACGAAGGTGGTGGGCAGGCGAAACCGGCGCAGCGTGTCGCGCGCTTCCATGTAGGGGCCGCCCACGCCGGCCAGTTCGACCGCCAGGTTCAAGCCCAGGATCTCGGGCATGAAATGCCGCGGGAAGCACGAAATGCTCAGCCACAGGGCCGGCACCTCGAAGGAACTGTCCAGCAAGCGCGGCCATTGCGCGAATTCGCGGCTTTCGACGGGCGGCGCTTCCACGCCCATGGCTGCCAACAGCTTGCGGTAGATGTTGGCGTGGTGCTCTGCCGCCTGCCCTTCACCGATCTCTTCGACCAGCACATGCAGCAGCATGCGCGCCACGGGCGTGTGGATGAGGGCCGGTGACACCATGCCCTGAAGCCAGCCTCCGTCGATGAGGATCAGCGGCGCAAGTTGCACGGTGCCCTCGATGAAGGCGGCTTTGGGCGCCTCGGGCAGCACATCCGGCGGCCGGTAGGAGTCCACCTGCTCGCGGTGCTTGCGGTAGACCCAGTCCTCCAGGGCGCGCGGATCGTAGCGGTCGGATGGAATGGGCCGGTCGCCGCGCCACAGCATGGCCATGGAGCGCTCGAGCCGGTCTTGCGCGAAGCGTTCGGCCACCGGCAGCACATCGGGGTGGTACTCGACGTTGACCAGGCGGTGATAAAGCTCTCGCGTCGAAAGGCCGGCCTTCACGGCCCTGAATTCGGCGCGGTCCCAGCAACGGCCTTCGACTTGCAGCGGCTGCGGCACGGCAGGCCGCAGGCCATCTGTCGCACCTGGCATGGGGGCTCGCGCGTCGCCGTCGGGCAGGCTGTCGATCCAGCGCTTCATGATGTCGATCTCGTCGGGCGAAAACACGCCCAACATGGGCCCGCCAAAGCTGACCAGCCGGTTGACCAGCGCGCTCTTGTCGGACCTGCCGGCCTTCACCCACGGTGACGCGGCCAGGCCTTCAAGCAAGGCTGCGCCGTCGAAGGACTTGGGTTCTAGCAGGTCGTCGAGCTTGTGTGCGCCCAGCGCCCGCTTGCCATGGAAGCCATGCGCATGCGGCGCCTTGCGGCGCAGCATCTCGATCATCTCTTCGCCGGCGGTGCGCTGACTGAAGGCGGCGGCATGGCGCAGGCTGTCGAACCACTGCAAGGCCAGCCGCTCGCAGGCAGCCATGCCCAGCATCAGTCGCTGCCAGGCACGTGCCAGTTCGTCGTCGCTCAGGCCCACGACCGCCTGCAACGCGGCGGCATGGGCCCTGTCCCGGCCCTTCTCCTGGTGGGCGAGGTGGGCGGAACCAGGAATCGACGCCGGCATGCCAAGGGACTCCCAGGCGTCATCAATTAGCGTCGGTGCGACCGACCCCAGCTCCAGGAACTGCCATGCCAGGTTGACGCCGAGGATTTCCAGGCTGAAGCTGCGCGGAAACTGGCCTATGGCCAGAAGGAACAAGGGCAGCGGCAGGCTCGAGTCGGCCAGGTCGGCGCGTTCGACGAATGAGCGCGCGGCGACGTCCTCCACAGGCCCGCCGAGCCGCGCGCAGGCAGCCTTGTAGTCGGCGATGAAGTGGCTTCCGGTATCGGCAACGAAAGCATGCAGTTGATGCTGGTAAAGCCCGGCCAGCGACGCACCGAAGGCCGTATGCGCGATGGCCACGCGCATGCCGCCCTGCAGCCAGCAGCCGTCCACCCAGGCGGTGGGTGCGAACTGAGTCAGGCCGTGAAGCAGGCGGCGACGCTTCAACTCGGCGGTGGGAGCCTGTTCGCGCCAGGGCCAGCTTCGCTGGCGCGCTGCCTGCTGCAGCGGCGCCAGAGCAGAGTCCAGGCTGGCAGCCGCTTCCTGGCCAGTCTGCGGCGGCACTGCGACGGCCTGGCCGGCGACGTCCTGCAATCGGGCCGCAACGAGGTCGAGCGCCATGGGCAGGACTTCGGGGTGCTCTTCGACATTCACCAACAGGTAGTAAAGGTCGCGCGCAGGCAGCCGCGTCGGCTTCGGCGCGGCCAGCCCGGCACCACCGCCGAGTGCGCTGGCGAGGTCATTCTGTGCGGAGGCGGCAGTCGGCATGACGGGAGTTCCTCGAAGGGCTTCAGCGCTCAAGACTTGTTGAGGCAGCAGCGGCGGGTGTCGGGGTAAGTGGGGGGACGCGCCAGGACAATATCATCGCTACCGGCTCTGCGCGGGTGCTCGCTGCCAGAGCGCTGCGGGCAGGGAAAGCCGGGGCCAGAGGTCTGGAAAACTTCACGCCTGCGCGTCGAGTCCCGCGGTCATCGCATTGCACAATGCCCCACGTTGGCCCTGTCCCCCTCGGTCGAGGGGGAGGCGGCCGCAGACCCACTGCTAGACTGGCTGGCTGCTTTGGCCAGGCACTTTTTCCGGCAGGCCCGTGTGCCGCGCCGGCATGCCGGTCTGGCCCCTGATGGTTGTGCATCCTGCGGAAAATTCCACGCCATGGCTTCCGACAACATCCTGCTCGGCATTTCGGCCTATTACCACGATAGCGCCGCTGCCCTGTTGCGCAACGGCGAGATCGTCGCGGCGGCGTCGGAGGAACGGTTCACCAGGAAGAAGGGTGACCCTGAATTTCCGACACAGGCGGTGGCGTACTGCCTCGCGGAGGCCGGCGTCGGCATGGACCAGGTCACCGCAGTCGGCTTCTACGACAAGCCGATCCTGAAATTCGAGCGCATCCTCGAGTCTTACCTCTCGGTGGCGCCGCGCGGGTTCCGCCAGTTCCTGATGGCCGGGCCGCTGTGGGTCAAGGACAAGCTCTGGATCGACCGCAACCTGCGCAAATCGCTGGGCGGATACGAAGGCGATCTGTGCTATGCCGAGCACCACGAATCGCACGCAGCCAGCGCCTTCTTCCCCTCGCCTTTCCAGGAAGCCGCCATCCTCACGATGGACGGCGTGGGCGAATGGGCCACGTCGTCTTTCGGCGTCGGCCGCGGCTCGGACATCCAGCTGGTGCGGGAGATGCATTGGCCAGACTCGATCGGCCTGCTGTATTCCGCATTCACCTACTACACCGGCTTCAAGATCAATTCCGGCGAATACAAGGTCATGGGGCTGGCACCCTACGGCGAGCCGAAATTCGTCAAGTTGATCTACGACCATCTCATCGACCTGCGGGAGGACGGTTCCTTCAGGCTGAACCAGGACTACTTCGGCTACCTCGACAGCCTGAAGATGACCAACGAGAAGTTCAACGAACTGTTCGGTGGCCCGCCGCGCGAACCCGAGTCGAAGCTGACCCAGCGTGAAATGGACCTGGCGCGTTCGGTGCAGGACGTGTGCGAGGAGATCATGTTGCGCATGGCGCGCTCGGTGCACCGGGAAACGGGAATGGAGAACCTCTGCATGGCCGGCGGCGTGGCGCTGAACTGCGTCGGCAATGGCCGCCTTCTGCGCGAGGGGCCGTTCAAGCGGCTGTGGATACAGCCGGCGGCAGGCGACGCCGGTGGCTCGCTGGGCGTGGCGCAGCTGATGTGGCACCGGCGATTCGCGGGTCCCCGCACTGCCAACGGCGGCAAGGACGGCATGAAGGGCGCCTACCTCGGCCCGTCTTTCAAGCCCGACGAGATCAAGTCCTACCTCGACGAAGTGGGCGCCAAATACCACGAGCCCGACCGAGCGACGCGGCTGACGCAGGTGGCGCAGTTGCTGGCCGACGGGAAGATCATCGGCTGGTTCAATGGGCGGATGGAGTTCGGCCCGCGCTCGCTGGGGGCGCGCTCCATCCTGGGCGACCCGCGCAGCCCGGCGATGCAGTCGCAGATGAACATCAAGATCAAGTTCCGGGAGGGCTTCAGGCCCTTCGCGCCCAGCGTGCTGCGCGAACGCGTGGCGGACTACTTCGAGCTTGACACCGATTCGCCCTACATGTTGCTGGTGGCTCCGGTCAAGCAGGAGCGCTGCATCGCGATGAACGAGGACCAGAGCAAGCTCTGGGGCATCGAACAACTGAACGTGCCGCGGTCGGACATTCCCGCCGTCACCCACATCGACTACTCGGCGCGTGTTCAGACCGTCACGCGCGAGGTCAACGCCGACTACTACGATTTGATCAGCGAATTCGACCGCATCACCGGCTGCCCGGTGCTGGTCAACACCTCGTTCAACGTGCGCGGCGAACCCATCGTCTGCACGCCGCGTGACGCGCACACCTGCTTCATGCGCACGCACATCGACACGCTCGTGCTCGGCCCCTACGTCCTGCACAAGGACGAGCAGGAGGAATGGACGGAAACGGAGGACTGGCGATGGAAATTCCAACTCGACTGACGGCACAGGAAGGCCGGAAGTTCGCCTTCACGGTGGGCGCGGCGTTCGCCGTCTTCGGCGCCATCTCGGCCTGGCGCGGCCACCAGATCCCGCCCCGGGTGCTGTGGGTTCTGGCGGTCGCGCTGGGCCTGGCCGGCTTGCTCGTTCCCGGCAAGCTCGGCGGTGTCTACAGCGCATGGATGGGCATGGCGCACCGCATGTCCAAGGTCACGACACCCATCGCCATGGGCGCCATTTACTTTCTCGTGATGGTGCCCACAGGTGTCTTGATGCGCCTGTTCGGTCACAACCCGCTGCGCGTGCGCGAGCAGGGGGGAAGTTTCTGGGTTGCGCCACTCAAGGGCGGCCGCAGCGACCTCGACAACCAGTTCTAGTCAACCAAGGAGGCTGGCCATGGCAAGCAAGGGCATGACAACGCAGCTGATGAACTACCTGAAGGTCCGCAAGAAGTTTTGGCTGGTCCCGGTGCTCGGGCTGCTGCTGCTGGTGGGCTTGCTGCTGGCGCTGGCACAAGGCTCGGCTCTGGCGCCGTTCATCTACACGATTTTCTAGCCCTGCCGCTGGGGCCGGTTTCCGGGCGGCTTCAGCGCTGGCGGCGCGACTCGATCAACCGCGCGGTGGCCGGGTCCGCGGCCAACGCAGCGGCAACGATTTCTGCCATGGCGCGGCTGCCTTTGTCGGTAAAGTGGACGGTATCGACAAAGTATGCCGGGTCGCCGGGAATGGCATTCTCGGCTTCTATCAGCAGCGCGCCCTGCGCGGGCGCAAGCTGCCTGACGATCTCGTTGTGGCGCGCGTAGCCTGCCAGCAAATCGTCGATCGACATGAACGGCATGTAGACGAAGGCCGATACCGAGGCTCGCCGCTGCTCATCGGCCGATTGCTGGCGCCTGAGCTGGGTGGGAAATGTGGCGACGGCTACGCGCAGTGAGTGCGCGACAGCCTCTTTCAACACGGCCGCCAAATTAGGGCCGAATTCACCGCCCAGCGCAGTTGCGTTCAATTTAAGTCGCGCACCCTCCGCCTGGCCTGCGCTGTGCTGAGCCTCGATGACGCGCAAATTCTTCGCCAGCAGTTCCCACAGCAAGGACCGTCTGGCCAACCAGCTCTGATCAGCCGGGCTGCTTGGCTTGGCAAGCCCCTGGGCAATGGCCATGTCCCGGACCTCACCACTCAGGTCGTTCGTACCGGGAAGCACGACGATCAGGTCGGGCTTCATTGGAAGGATGCTCTTTTCAAGTTGCCGTCGGCTCGATGCCAGGGTGTAGCCCGGCACGCCACCGTTGACGAAGTCGAAGCGAGTCGCGGGAAAGCGCTGGCGAAGGATTTCGACCACCTGATTCGGCCAAACCGCGGAGTCCCCGGAGACTTCGGCGCAGAAAGTGGTGGACGCGCCCAGAAACGCAATGCGCACCACATCTTCAGGTTTGGGCTCTGCCAGTTCAGGACCGCGAAAGCCTTTGGAATTCACATTGATATTGCCCACATGGGCCAGAGGCCTCAGGACGGGCAGGCCGAGGCTGGCGTCATTGACATACAGGTCGGCGTAGCCCGAAAACGTGCCGCTCTTGAGCCACTGCCGTGCCCGGACGAGCCCTTCGGTGATCAAAATCGCCGCAGCGACCAAGAGCATCGTCAAGAGAAGGATGCTGAACCAGCGCCAGGGGCCTGAGGGTACGGACTCGGAAGGGTCGGACATGCTCATCTGTCGGAAGTCTAGACCGACGCCACTGCTTGAAGACCGAGGGTCGGTCGGAACGTCGCCGCGGGATCCGGCACCGTCGAGGCAAGTTCAGCCACGGCGTGCGGTGCCTCGGCTGCGGGTTCGAACCTGAGTCGCGATGCCTGGCCCGCTTTCATGGGCACGAGTTTGTCCGACCGGGCCGTCTTCGCCGGCTCGGCAGCGGGCCGGGGCGTGAATTCCTGCAGCCTTCTCGTGTCGCCTCACGGACCACAATACCTCCGCCATCCCCCTTCACGACACATGCCCACGCCCTTCGATTCCTTTGTCCTTGGTTCGCCTCAATTCATCGATCCCGAACTGGCGGCAGCCGAGAAGAGCGAAGGATCCCTGGCGGCATGGCGGCTGGCGCTCGATGGGCCCGCGGTGGCCGCGGCAGCAGCGACGCAGGGCCATTTCGCGGCAGCGGTGAGCGATGGCACCCGCGCCCTGCTGGCCGTGGACCGCTTCGCGACCCAGACTCTTTGCTACCGATTCGACGGCCAGTCGCTGCAAGCAGCAGCCCGCGCCGATTCGCTGGCGGGCCCTGCGCCCGAGATCGACCCGCAGGCGCTGTTCGACTACCTCTTCTTCCACGAAGTGCCGTCACCACGCACGGTGTTCAAGGGCGTGCTGCGCCTGCCCCCAGGCCACTGCGCCAGCCTGCACGACGGTCGGTTCGACGTCACGCCTTACTGGTCGGCAGAGTTTGACGAGAAGCCAGTGGGCTCGTTCGCGCAGGCCAAGTCGCATTTCCTCAAGCTGCTTGCCGACGCCGTGACCTGCCAGCTCGACGGCAGCCGTCCCGCATGCTTCCTCAGCGGCGGCACCGACAGTTCCACAGTCGCCGGCCTCATCGGCCAGGTCACCGGCAAGCCGGCCGCCACCTACTCGATCGGCTTCGATGCGCAAGGCTACGACGAGATGGCCTATGCGCGCATCGCGGCCAAGCGCTTCGGCTGCGAGCACCACGAGTATTACGTCACCCCGGAAGACCTCGTGCAAGGCATCCCGTTGCTGGCGGCGCACCTTGATCAGCCCTTCGGCAACTCGTCCGCGCTGCCCGCCTACCTGTGCGCCCTGCGCGCCCGCGAAGACGGCGTGACGCGGCTGCTGGCGGGCGATGGCGGCGACGAGCTCTTCGGCGGCAACACGCGCTATGCCAAGCAGCGCGTCTTCGACTGGTACCAGGGTGTGCCTGCCGGCCTGCGCAGCAGCCTGCTGGAGCCACTCAGCACCGCAGGCGGCGTGCTGGACCACCTGCCGCTGCTGCGCAAGGGCGCCAGCTACGTTCGCCAGGCGAGCGTGCCC
>CAIWPS010000102.1 GCA_903914615.1 uncultured beta proteobacterium
CCGGTCAGCCCGGCCAGCCTGCAGGCCGCCCGGGCCGATGCGCAGCGCCTGGCCGAGCGTGCCGGCGCCACCCGCATCGACGAAGCCGACCTCGCCCGCTGGGCCGCCGACGCGCGCCGCACGCTCTACCGCTGGGACGTGCGCACGCCCGAGGAATACGCCGCCGGGCACCGGCCCGGCTTCGGCAGCGCCCCCGGCGGCCAGCTGGTGCAGGAGACCGACGTGTACGCCACCGTGCGCGGCGCGCGCCTGGCGCTCGCCGACGACGACGGCGTGCGGGCACCGATGACGGCGCACTGGCTGGCGCAGATGGGCTGGGAGGTCGGCTGGCTGGACGCACCTGACGCGGCGATGCACACCGAGACCGGCCCCTGGCGGCCCGCGTCGACGCCCGCACCGGCCGTGCCCACGGTCGACGCGGCCACGCTGCAGTCGGACATGCACCGCGGGTCCGCGTGGCTGCTCGACTTCAGCCCCAGCGCCCGCTACCTGCAGGCGCATGTCGCGGGTGCCGCCTGGGCGCTGCGCTCGCAGCTCGCGGCCGTCGCGGCACAGCGGCCCGCGGGCATGCCCATCGTCACCACCTGTGGCGACGGCGAGCTGGCGCGCTGGGCCGCCAGCGACCTGCAAGCGCTGCTGCACACCCCCGTGCGCGCGCTGGCCGGCGGCAATGCAGCCTGGGCCGCCGCCGGGCTGGCGCTGACCGCCGATGGCGCGCGCCTGCTCAGCCCCCGCATCGACCGCTACCAGCGCCCCTACGAAGGCACGCAGGCGCCGCGCGCGGCGATGCAGGCCTACCTGGACTGGGAGTTCGGCCTCGTCGCGCAGCTGCACCGCGACGGCAGCCACGGCTTCCAGGTCTGGCGCTGACACGCGGCGAAGCAGCCCGGACCCACAAACCGCACCGCATGACCCTGCCGCACTGGAGCACGCCATGAGCAACACCCTGTTGGCGCGCCGCGCCTGCCTGCCCTTGCTGCTGCTGGCCGGCATGCTCGTCGGCAGCGCGGCCGCGGCGGCCGAAGTGCGCGTGATGATCTCGGCCGGCTTCTACGGCGCCTATGCCGAGCTGGCACCGGCCTTCGAGCAGGCGAGCGGCCACCACCTGGTGACCGTCCGCGGCCCGTCCGTGGGTGATTCGCCCGAGGCCATCCCGACGCGCCTGGCCCGCGGCGAGGCGGCCGACGTCGTGATCCTGGACGACGCCTCGGCCGACGAGCTAGGCCGCCGCGGGCTCGTGAAGCCGCAGACCAAGGTCGAATTCGCGCGCTCGCAGATCGGCATGGTCGTGCGCGCCGGCGCGCCCAGGCCCGACATCGGCAGCGTAGATGCCTTCCGGCAGGTGCTGCTGGCGGCGAAGTCCATCGGTGTCTCCGACAGCACCAGCGGCACCTACCTGCTGACGACGCTGTTCGGCCGCCTCGGCGTGGCCGACCAGGTCGCCGCTAAGAGCCGCAAGGTGCGCGGGCCGCCCTCGGGCGAGCCGGTGGCCGCGGTGGTGGCGCGCGGCAAGGTGGAGATCGGCTTCCAGCAGCTCAGCGAGCTGATGCACGTGCCGGGCATCACGCTGGTCGGCCCCATCCCGGCCGAACTGCAGCCGCGCTTCGCCTATTCGGGCGTGGTGGCGGCGTCGGCCAGGGAGGTGGAGGCGGCGCAGATGCTGATCCGCTTCATCGCCTCGCCCGACGCCGCCGCGGCCATGGCCAGGGCCGGGCTGACCCCGAACGCCGCGCGCTGAACAGGCGCGGCGGCGCGCGCTGTTCCGGGTGACCACGAAACGCCCAAGGCCTGCCACACCGGGGCCCGCGGCGGCCCGGGCGCGGGCTTGATCGCCGGCGCTCGCAGCGCGACCATTGCGCAGGCTCAACGCAGGCCGCCTTCGGCACCCTGGATAGTCGCCGACAGCGACCCGCCCGTCGCGGAGAC
>CAIWPS010000103.1 GCA_903914615.1 uncultured beta proteobacterium
AACAGCGACAAGTCGGTCAGCGGCCAGGTCACGATGCAGCCTGAGGACAAGAGCCTGGCCGAGCGCGTGCAGATGCAGCACCAGGGCCGCTGGATCGCCGCCGACTGCGGCGACGTGAAGCCGCGCGCCAAGTAGCCGCGCCGTGCCCCGGCTCAGGCGCGCAGCGCCTGAGCCGCCTTCGCCAACTGTGTGATGCGCGCCCAGTCCCCCGCCGCCACGGCGTCGGCCGGCGTCAGCCACGAGCCGCCGCAGACCTTGACGTTGGAAAGCGCCAGGAACTGCGGCGCCGTCTCGGGCGTGATGCCGCCGGTGGGGCAGAAGACGACGTCGGGGAAAGGCCCGGCCAGCGCCTTCAGCATCGGTATGCCGCCGGCCGCGGTGGCCGGGAAGAACTTCAGGAAGGACAGGCCGTCGGCCTGCGCCGCCATGACCTCGCCGGCCGTGGCCACGCCGGGCAGCAGCGGCAGGCCGGCCTCGCAGCAGGCCGCGCCGACCGCCGCGGTGTAGCCGGGGCTGACGCCGAACAGGCTGCCGGCGTCCTTCGCGGCGCGCGCATCGGCGGCGCTGCGGATGGTGCCGGCACCGACGATGGCCCCGGGCACGTGGCGGGCGATGGCCTCGATGCACTGCAGCGCCACCGGCGTGCGCATCGTCACCTCCAGCACGCGCACGCCGCCGTCCACCAGCGCCTGCGCCAGCGGCACCGCGTCCTGCAGGCGCTGCAGCACGATGACCGGGATCACCGGGCCGCAGGTCGCGAGTTCGAGCGTGTTCTTCATGGCGTGCCTTACATCCAGGTGATGGCGCCCTCTTCGGCGCTCTTGACGTTGCGCCGCATGCCGGCGAAGAGCTCGCGGCCGAGGTCGTGGCCGTTGGCCTCGGCCTGCGCGGGCGTGATGGTGGCGGGCGTACGGGCTTCCCACTCGGCCGCGGGCACCAGGGCCTGCAGCGTGCCGGCGTCGGCGTCCAGGCGGATGAGGTCGCCGTCGCGCACCTTGCCCAGCGGGCCGCCGGCCAGCGCCTCGGGGCTGACGTGGATGGCCGCCGGCACCTTGCCGCTGGCGCCGCTCATGCGGCCGTCGGTGACCAGCGCCACCTTGTAGCCCTTGCCCTGCAGCACCGCCAGCGGCGGCGTGAGCTTGTGCAGTTCGGGCATGCCGTTGGCCTGCGGGCCCTGGAAGCGCACCACGGCCACCACGTCGCGGTCGAGCTCGCCGGCCTTGAAGGCGGCCTGCAGCGCGTCCTGGCTGTCGAAGACACGCGCCGGCGCTTCCACGACATGGCGGTCGGCAGGCACCGACGAGGTCTTGATGACGGCGCGGCCGAGGTTGCCGGTGAGCAGGGCCAGCCCGCCGTGGCTGCTGAAGGGCGCAGCGGCACCGCGCACGACGCTATCGTCGCCGGGCGCCGCCGGCAGGTCGTGCCAGCGCAGCGCCGCGCCGTCGCTGCGCGGCACGCGGCCGTACTGGCGCAGGCCGGCGGCGTCGACGGTGGCCACGTCGTCGTGCATCAGCCCGGCATCGACGAGTTCGCGGATGACCCAGCCCGGGCCGCCGGCGGCCTGGAACTGGTTCACGTCGGCGCTGCCGTTGGGGTAGACGCGGGCGAGCAGCGGCGTGGCGTGCGACAGCGCCGAGAAGTCGCTCCAGTCGATGACGATGCCGGCCGCGCGCGCCACCGCCACCCAGTGGATGAGGTGGTTGGTGCTGCCGCCCGTGGCCAGCAGCGCGACCATGGCGTTGACGATGACGCGCTCGTCCACGAGGCGGCCGATGGGCGTGTAGCGCGGGCCCTTCGCGATGCCCAGCACGGTGTCCACCGCGGCCTCGGTGAGCTGCTGGCGCAGGCCGTCGTGGGGGTGGATGAAGGCGGCGCCGGGCACGTGCAGGCCCATCGCCTCGAGCAGCATCTGGTTGCTGTTGGCGGTGCCGTAGAAGGTGCAGGTGCCGGGCCCGTGGTAGGCCGCCGACTCTGCGCGCAGCAGTTCGTCGCGGCCGACCAGGCCCTGCGCGAACTGCTCGCGCACCTTGCCCTTGGCGTCGTTGGACAAGCCCGTGCCCATCGGCCCGGCGGGCACGAAGACGCAGGGCAGATGGCCGAAATGCAGCGCACCGATGAGCAGCCCGGGAACGATCTTGTCGCAGATGCCCAGCAGCAGCGCGGCGTCGAAGACGTCGTGGCTGAGCGCGATGGCGGTGGCCATGGCGATGGTGTCGCGCGAGAACAGGCTCAGCTCCATGCCCGGCAGGCCCTGGGTGACGCCGTCGCACATCGCCGGCACGCCGCCGGCCACCTGGGCCGTGGCGCCCAGGGCATGGGCGCGTTCGCGGATCAGCGCCGGATAGCCTTCATAGGGCTGGTGTGCCGAGAGCATGTCGTTGTAGGCGGTGACGATGCCGATGTGCGGACCGCGCTCCTGCACGATGCGCAGCTTGTCGGCGGCAGGCAGCGCGGCGTAGGCATGCGCCACGTTGGCACAACCCATGCGCGTGGGGCCGGGTGGGCGCTGCGACAGGCGAGCGATGCGTTCCAGGTAGGCGCTGCGCGTGGCGGCGCTGCGCTGGGCAATGCGCCGCGTGACTTCGGTGACGGCAGGGTTCATGGGGCGGCCTCGTAACCAGTGAACTGATTATTGAGTAACCGAGTTACATCGTCAACGTGCGGGCGCGCCGCCGCGGGCTGCCACCGAGGCGGGCAGACGGGCAGGTCGCCTATTCCGCCGCCGGCACCGGACCGGCGGCCTTGCGCAGGCGTTCGAGGTCGGCCGCGGTGTCCACGTCCATCAGCACGCCGGGGTCGTCGACCTCTTCGCCATGCGCCGGGTAGCGCAGCATGACGCGGCGCGCACCGTCGTCACCGCTCAGCTGGATGAGCTCGCTGTAGAGCTCGGCCGCGAAGGCCACCGGGTGGCCGCGGCGGCCGCGGTACTGGGCATAGGCCACCGGGTGCTGCTCCAGCGCACTGGCCACCGCCAGCAGGGTTCCGGGACGCACCAGCGGCATGTCGCCGGGCAGCACCAGCCAGCCCGGCGCGCCGCTACGCTCGGCGACCCCGGTGGCGATCGTCGCACCCATGCCACGGGCGGCCTCGGCAGCGCTGAGCACGACGATGTCGCGGGTCGCCAGCAGCCGACCGACGCTGGGCGCCAGCGCGGCCGTCGTCACCACCACCACCGGCAGCTGCGACTCGATGGCGTGACGGACCGTGGTGGCCAGCACGGTGCTGCCCTCGAAGTCCTGCTCGAGCTTGTGCGTCGGGCCGCCAAAGCGGCGGCCCAGGCCCGCAGCGGGCACGACGATGGTGGGACGAAAACGCATCACGGGCCGGGTCGCGGGCGCGCTGCGGACACACGGGCCTGCGCGCCTCCTCCTTGGCGACAAGAATGGGGGCGGACCCGACCCGCAGACAGTGGGACGTTCACTTACGGCGTTCCACCTAAGGGATGGCCCCCGGCCGCACCCCCTAAACTGCAGTCATGGACATCGCCAGCCTGCGCAAGAGCTACGAACGCGACGAGCTCGACGAGACCGCGTCGGCCGCCGACCCGGTGCAGCAATTCCAGCGCTGGTTCGAGCAGGCGCTGTCGGCCGAACTGGCCGAGCCCAACGCGATGACGCTGGCCACCGTGGGCGAAGACGGCAGGCCCAGCACGCGCGTGGTGCTCATCAAGGGCTTCGACGCGCGCGGCTTCGTCTGGTACACCAACTACGCCAGCCGCAAGGGACGCGAACTGGCCGCGAACCCTTTTGCCGCGCTGCAGTTCCACTGGGTCGAACTGGAACGTGTGGTGCGCATCGAAGGCCGCGTCGCCAAGACCGACGCCGCCGAATCCGACGCCTACTACGCCACCCGCCCGCTCGATTCGCGCCTGGGCGCCTGGGCTTCGCCGCAGAGCGAGGTCATCAGCTCGCGCGCCGTGCTGGTGGCCGCGGCGGCGAAGGCGGCCGTGCAGCACGCGCTGCACCCGCCGCGGCCGCCGCACTGGGGCGGCTACCGCCTGGTGCCCGAGGTCTTCGAGTTCTGGCAGGGCCGCAAGAGCCGCCTGCACGACCGCCTGCGCTACCGCCTCGAGGCAGGGGTGTGGCTGCGCGAGCGGCTCGCGCCCTGAGGCCGCAGGCCGGTCGGGCCGCTCAGGCCGCCGCCGGCACGAGGCCGTCGATGCGGGCCAGGAACGCATCGAACTGGATCGGCTTGGTCCAGTAGTCGTCGAAACCTGCCGCCAGCGCGGCCTCGATGTGCTCGGGCATGGCATCGGCCGACAGCGCCACGATGCGGCAGTGCCGCGTCGCCGGGTCGGCGCGCAGCCTGTGCATGACCTCGATGCCGTCGATGTCGGGCAGCTGCAGGTCCAGCAACAGCAGGTCGGGCGGCTCCGCCCGGGCCGCGGCCAGGCCGCTGCCGCCGTCGACGGCGGTGCGCAGCCGTACTGCCGGCCGCATCGCCAGCAGTTCGCGCACCAGCTGCAGGTTGACGGGGTTGTCTTCCACGCACAGCACGCGCAGCCCGGCCGCCGGGACGGTCGCCGCCGGCGCCACCTCGCGGCTCGCGATCGCCAGCAGGGCGTCGACATGCGCCAGCATCTGCTGCCCGGCGCGCGCGATGTGGGCCAGGCGCTCGCGCTGGCGCGGGCTGGGCGGCTCGGCACGGTCGATCTCCATCAGCTGCGTGAAGCCGAGCACGGCATTCATGGGCGTGCGCAGATCGTGGCTCATGCGCGCCATGAAGGCCGACTTCTCGCGGCTGAGCTGTTCCAGCTGCAGCTTTTCCAGGCGCAGCGCCTCGGCGCGCTGGCGCTCGGTGACGTCGACGTGCATGCCGTAGGCCATGCGCCGGCCCAGGCGAACGGTGCGGCAGGCCCAGCTGCGCACCCAGCGCTCCTGGCCGTCGCGGTCGTTGGCGCGGAACAGCAGTTCGTCGTGCGGCTCGGTGCGCAGGTCGGCAGCGCGCACGCTGGCCGCCACGCGTTCGCGGTCCTGCGGATGCACGCACAGCGTCACCCAGTCGCCACGCAGGGGCGGGCCCTGCGCCGGGTCGAGGCCGTGGATGCGGAACATCTGCGCGTCCCAGTGCACCGGGCCGTGGTCGAGATCGCGGCTCCAGAAGCCCACGCCCAGCGCTTCGGCCACGAGCCGCGCCTGGTCGGCGGCCGAGGGCTCGGACGGCGCTTCCGACGCGGCCGCAGGCTGCAGCCACAGCAGCCCGCCGTCGTCCATGGCGACCGCCGTGCAGGGCACCCTGAACGGCCCGAGCACGAGGGAGTCCGGCAGCGCCTGCGCGCCTTCGCACGGCGGCCACGCGCACAGCGCCTGGGGCGACAGACCGACGCCTTGCGCCCACGCCAGCGCGGCGGCGTTGGCCTGCACCACGGCATCGGCGCGGTGCAGGCGCAGCGCGGGCCAGGGGGCGTCGAGCCAGACTCGGTCCATCGGTGAAGGCGCGGGGCGTCGTGGAAGCGGATCAGTGTAGCGGCCGCGCCGCGCAGCCGCGGCCGGCTGGTGTGGTCCTCAGCCGCCGGCGGCTGGTGCGGTCCTCAGCCGCCGGCGGCTGGTGGGGCTGGCGCGGCCGGCGGCGCCCCGCCCGCCTGGCGCAGCACGCGCTGCGGGTAGGGAATCTCGACCCCTGCGGCGTCCAGCGTGCGCAGCACCGCCAGGTTGACGCCCGAGCGCACATTGCCCTGGCCGTTGTGCGGGTCGGCGATCCAGTAGGCCAGGGTGAGCTCCAGGCCGTCGGCGGCGAAGGCCGACAGCTGCACCGCCGGCGCCGGCTCGGCCAGGACGCGCGGCACCTGCACCATGGCCGCCACCAGCCGCGGCATGAGGGCATCGAGGTCGCTGCCGTAGGCCACCTGCACCGTGCCCGTCATGAGCACGCGCGGGTCGGCGAGCGAGGAGTTCTCGACCCGCTGCGTGATCATCATCTCGTTGGGCACGATGGCCTCGCGGCCGTTGAAGGCGCGGATGACGGTGTAGCGGGTGCTGATGTCGGTGATGCGGCCCTCGAAGCCGTCGACCTTCACGACGTCGCCGATGCGCATGCTGCGCTCGGCCAGGATCACGAAGCCGCTGATGTAGTTGGCGGCCAGCTTCTGCAGGCCGAAGCCGATGCCCACGCCCAGGGCGCCGCCCAGCACGCCCAGCGCAGTGAGGTCGATGCCTGCGGCCTCCAGCGCGAACAGCAGGCCGACGAAGAGCAGCAGCGCGCGCAGCGTGTTGGCTGCCATCTTGCGGATGCTCAGGTTGTCGGTGGCGCCCTTGAGCAGTTGCGCCTCCAGCCCGGCCGAGACCCACAGCGCCGCCATCAGCACCACGACCGCGGTGACCACGCCCTGGATGACATTGGCCACCGAGATGCGGGTGGCGCCGACCTTCCAGGTGATGTCGTCGAGCTCCTGCATGATCAGCGGCAGCAGGCCGGTAATCCACATCGCCACCGCCAACCAGGCGATCCACGACAGGCTGCGCTCGAAGGTGCGCATGAAGCCCGAGTTCGGGAAGGCGCTGCGCAGCACGCGGCCGGTGAGGCGGATGGCGGCCAGCGAGACCAGGATGGGGATCACCAGCTTGAACACGGCGATCGGGATGTACCCGCGCAGCGCCCAGCGCGCCAGCAGCGCCAGCACCAGTGCCAGCAGCGGGAACAGCAGGCCGTCGATGATGCGGTGGCCGTACCAGACGCGGGCCGGCGAATCCGGCGGCGGCACGCCGCCGCGCAGCAGCCGCAGCGCCGCGTAGGCCAGCAACAGGCAGCCGGCGATGACGCCGGCCTCGATCAGCGCCGTCGGCCTGAGCAGGGCCTGGCCGAGCTCGACGAGCTCGCCGGCCGTGATCGCGTTGGCCATCGTCGGGGCTCAGTACCGCACGGCCGTCCCGAAGGTACTGAGCGCCCCCGCGGGGGGCAGCGAACGCAGTGAGCGTGGGGGCAGCATGTCAGGCCATGTCGGTCAGCACGCGCAGGTGCGCGGCCACGCTGCGCGCCAGCGCGCTGAGGTGGTAGCCGCCTTCAAGGCAGGACACGATGCGACCCTGGGCATGGCGCTTGGCCACGTCCATGATGCGGCGCGTCATCCACTCGTAGTCGGCCTCGACGAGCCCGAGCTGGCCCAGGTCGTCCTCGCGGTGGGCGTCGAAGCCGGCGCTGACGAAGACCATCTGCGGCTTGAAGGCGTCCAGCGCCGGCAGCCACATCGCCTCGATGCTCTCGCGGATGGCCGGGCCGCGCGTGTAGGGCGGGATCGGCACGTTGACCATGTTGGTGCCCTTGGGCACGGCACCGCTGTAGGGGTAGAGCGGGTGCTGGAAGTAGCTGCACATCAGCACGCGTTCGTCGCCGGCGATGATGTCCTCGGTGCCGTTGCCGTGGTGGACGTCGAAGTCGATGATGGCCACGCGCTTCAGGCCATGCACGTCCAGCGCATGGCGCGCCGCGATGGCGACGTTGTTGAAGAAGCAGAAGCCCATGGCCTCGTCGCGCGTGGCATGGTGGCCGGGCGGGCGCACGGCGCAGAAGGCGTTCTCGGCGCGGCCGGCCATGACGTCGTCGGTGGCGGCGATGGCCGCGCCGGCGGCGCGGAAGGCGGCCGCCAGCGTCGCCGGGCAGGCGATGGTGTCGGGGTCCAGCGCCTTCGTCACGCCGGCTTCGCGCACCTGTTCGAGCAGGTCGACGATCTCGGTCACGTAGTGCGCCGTGTGGGCGCGTTCGATCTGCGCGAGGGTGGCCTGCGGCGCGTCCTGGAAGTCGAGCGCAATGTCCAGCCCGATGGCGCGAAGGTGGTCGCCGATGGCGTCCAGGCGCTGCGGGCACTCGGGGTGGCCCTCGCCCATGTCGTGCAGGCGGCAGTCGGGATGGCTGTAGAACACGGTGCTCATCGGGGAATCATGTCTCCAGGCTTGGGTTATGGTGCCGCGCATGGATGCGAGCCTTGCGCGCCAGCTCTCGCGGCTGGTGGATCAGATTAGCACGATCGTCGTCGGCAAAAGGCCGCAGATCGAGGACTGCGTGGCCTGCCTGCTGGCGGGCGGCCACCTGCTCATCGAGGACGTGCCCGGCGTCGGCAAGACGACGCTGGCGCACACCCTGGCGGTCTCGCTGGGGCTGGATTTCCGCCGCGTGCAGTTCACCGCCGACCTGATGCCCAGTGACCTCATCGGGGTCAGTGTGTTCGAGCGCGCCAAGGACGCCTTTGTCTTCCATCAAGGACCGGTCTTTGCCCAGGTGCTGCTGGCCGACGAGATCAACCGGGCCGGGCCGAAGACGCAGAGCGCGCTGCTCGAGGCCATGGAGGAGCAGCAGGTGTCGGTGGAGAACGAGACGCGGCCGCTGCCGCAGCCCTTCTTCGTCATCGGCACCCAGAACCCCAGCGACCAGCTCGGCACCTACCCGCTGCCCGAGAGCCAGCTCGACCGCTTCCTGCTGCGCATCACCCTGGGCTACCCCGACCGCGCCGCCGAGCGCGAACTGCTCACCGGCGGCGACCGCCGCCTGGCGGCGCAGCAGCTGGCACCGGTGATGCGCCCGGGCGAACTGCAGGCGGCGCAGCAGGCGGTGCTGCAGGTGCGCGCCGCGGCGCCACTGCTGGACTACATGCAGGCGCTGATCGCCGCCACGCGCTCGGGGGCCTGGTTCAGCCAGGGCCTGTCGCCGCGTGCCGGCATCGCCGTGCTGCGCGTGGCCAAGGCGCGCGCGCTGATGGCCGGGCGCGACTACGTCGCCCCCGACGACGTGCAGGCCATCCTGCCGCAGGCCATCGCCCACCGCCTGCTGCCGGTGGCCGGCGCCGGGCGCGGCGCCGTCGAGCAGGTGCGCGCCATGGTCGAGGCCACGCCGATACCGTGATCGCACCAGCGCTGTCGCCCCGGGCGTGGTTTCGCCGCTGGTGGCAGTCCCGGCTGCCGCTGACCGACACCTGGACGCTGGGCCAGCGCAACATCTACATCCTGCCCACCAAGGCCGGCTTCACCTATGCCGCGACGCTGGTGGTGATGCTGCTGGCGGCCATCAACTACCAGCTCAACCTGGGCTATGCGCTGACCTTCCTGCTCGCCGGCGCCGGCCTGGTCTCGATGCACATGACGCACGGCAACCTGCGCGGGCTGACCCTGCACCTGCGCCCGGTGGCCGCCGTGCATGCCGGTGACCCGGCGCTGCTGGAGGTGGTGGTGACCAACCCCGGCCGCCAGCGCCACGGCCTGGCCCTGCGCTTCGAGGACCGCGGCCGCCACGGCGGCACGCTGGCCTGGTGCGACGCGCCGGCGCAGGGCCAGGCCAGCGTGCATGCCAGCCTGGTGCCGCCGCGGCGCGGCTGGCAGGCGGTGCCGGCGCTGGTGGTGGAAACCGTCTTCCCCTTCGGCCTCTTCCGCGCCTGGACGGTGTGGCGGCCGGCGGC
This sequence comes from uncultured beta proteobacterium, assembly GCA_903914615.1. Lineage (GTDB taxonomy): Bacteria > Pseudomonadota > Gammaproteobacteria > Burkholderiales > Burkholderiaceae_C > Rubrivivax. Next base: position 9,383 of record CAIWPS010000103.1, read on the forward strand.
GCGCGTGCTGGCCTGGCCGCGCCCCGAGGCCGGCGCGCCGCCGCTGCCGGCCTCGGCCAGCAGCC
>CAIWPS010000104.1 GCA_903914615.1 uncultured beta proteobacterium
CAGTCGCTCGTTACTTGCATCGAGGCGGACCAAGGCCGCCGGGTGCCGGGCTCCGCGCTCATGTCCCCCGGGGCGGGTTGCGCCCGCCCCTCCTCCTTTACTTCGCTGCGCCCGGCACCCGACGTCCTTGGCCATCACCGCCCGCGATCGCCGCGGATTGCATGTCTGCAACGGGCCGATTGCAGGTGCAGTCGCGCCGCGCCGTCAGCTGACATTGGCTGCCGGCGAATTCGGCTCGACACGCAAGTCCAGCATCGAACGTAGCGCAATTGCGATACACTGCGCGGATGAAGACGACCACCATCCCATCGATCCGCGTCGAGCCCGATTTTCGTGCCGAGGTCGAGGCGGTGCTGGCTGAGGGCGAGACGCTCTCCCAGTTCGTCGAAGCCTCGGTGCGCGCCGGTGTCGAGCGCCGTCGCATGCAGGCCGAGTTCATCGCGCGAGGACTGCGCTCGCGCGATGAGACGCGGCGCACGGGTGACTACGTCGATGCCGACGTGGTGCTCGGCAACCTGCAACGCAAGCTCGACGCGGCGCGCACGCGTCTGGCAAAGAAGGGCAAGTGACGTTCAAGGTTCGGCTGACCCGGGATGCCGAGGCGGACCTGGATCGGCTCTTCGACTTCCTGCTGGAACGTGAGCTGTCCCGTGACGGCGGTGACCTGAGCTTGCCGACGCAGGCCATCGCCGCGCTGCAGTCTGGCATCGCAACGCTGAAGACGTCGCCCTTCACCTGCCGCAAGGCCGGCCAGAGCCCGTTCCTGCGGGAACTGGTCATTCCAGTCGGACGATCTGGCTACCTGGCGCTGTTCGAGATCGAGGACGACACCAGCGTCGCCGTGTTGGCTGTTCGCCATCAGCTCGAAGACGACTACCACTGACGCGCGCCCTGCCGTTGCGAGGGGCGAGCGGGCGAAGCTGGCATACCGTCATCGGGCCCGCGAGCACCGTCGCGGGGTCGCTCAACAAGCCGATCGATACCGTCAATGTCGCCAACTTTGGTCGCAAGCGATCCCAAGTTCTGCGCCTGGATCGGCATGCCGGCACAGAGCGGCGAGTTCGGACTTCAATGATGGCAAGGGAGGCGACGGTTCGGATGTCGGTATCGCGCTCTGATCGGCCCGTCAAGGCGACCGATCTGCCTATGCGCCGCCCCTGGCTGTTGACAATGGGGTGGGAGTGAACGTCGCGGGTGCGTGACGGGCCGCTGCCCGTCGCCACCCACTGTGCCGGCATTTGCTCTCGACCCGCCCCTGCGGCTTGCCGGTCTTCGTCGCCCGGAAGGCTGCGCATGGGCTCTCGCGCTCGGCAGCCAGGCCCGCCGGCGTGGCGTTGGTATGCTTTGCCTTGATGTCGACTGGGCCCCAACAACTCGAGGCCGCCATCGCGGCGCTTGAAGCGCAGCGCGCGATCCTTGGAGACGAGGTCGTCGAGGCCCTGTTGGCGCCGGCACGCGCCAAGCTCGCTGCCCTGGTCGCGCCTGCCGCCGCGCCCGCCGCTTCCGAGCCTGCCCAGGCCCTGCGGCAGGTCAGCATCCTGTTCCTGGACGTGGTGGGCTCCACCACCCTGAGCCAGCATCTGGACCCCGAAGCCGTCAGCACGGTGATGGACGATGCGCTGGCGCGCGGCACGGCCATCGTCGAAGCCCATCGGGGCAAGGTCCTGCAGTACGCAGGCGACAACATCCTGGCGGCCTTCGGCGCCGACGAGGTTCGCGAGGACGATGCCGAACGCGCCGTCCTTTGCGGGCTGGCCTTGCTCGAGCTCGGCAAGGCGCTCGGCGCCGAGGTCCTGGCTGCCCATGGCCACGCCGGCTTCGATGTGCGCGTGGGCATCCACACGGGCGGCGTGCTGCTGGGCGGTGGCGTCGATGCCGAAGGCAGCATCCGGGGCAGCGCGGTGAACGTCGCCGCGCGCATGGAGCAGACGGCACCTGCCGGGCACCTGAGGATCTCGCACGAGACCCATGCCCAGGTGCGCGGGATGTTCGAGGTCGACGCGCAGGCGCCGCTGGCGCTCAAGGGCGTGGACACGCCGATGAGGAGCTACCTCGTCCGGCGCGCCAAGCCGCGCAGCTTCCGCATCGGCACGCGCGGCATCGAAGGCGTGGCGACGAAGATGGTCGGCCGCGACCTCGAGTTCGGGGTGCTGCAGGAGGCCTTCCGGCGCCTGTTCGTGGATCCCAGGCTCGCCGCGGTGACGGTGGTGGCCGATGCCGGCATCGGCAAGAGCCGGCTGCTCTACGAGTTCGAGGCCTGGAGCCAGACCCGCCCGGAGGCCTTCCTGCTCTTCCGCGGCCGCGCCACGCCGCAGACCGGCGGCCAGGCCTTCGGCCTGCTGCGCGACATCCTGGCCTGGCGCTTCCAGATCGCCGACGACGACAGCATCGAGGCCGCGCGGGTGAAGATGGAACAAGGCATCGTGCCGCTGTTCCTGCAGGACGACGGGCCCGAGCTCGCCGAAGGGCACGCCCACCTGCTGGGCCACCTCATCGGCATCGAGTGGCGCGACAGCCGCCACATCCGCGGCATCCTGGACGACCCGCGGCAGATCCGCAACCGCGCCTTCCACGCTGCGGCGCAGCTGTTCCGCCGCCTCAGCGCGCGCAGCGGCGCCCCCGTCGTCGTGCAGCTGGAAGACCTGCATTGGGCCGACAACGAGAGCCTGGACTTCCTGGCCTACCTCGGGGAGGTCAACCTCGACGTGCCGATGCTGCTGCTGGCCTTCTGCCGGCCAGCGCTGCTGGAGCGACGCGGCGACTGGCTGGGCGGGTCGGCGCCGCGGCATCGCATCGACCTGCAGGCCCTGGACCGGGCTGCCAGCCGTGAGCTGGCCGGCGAGCTGCTGCAGAAGCTGCCGGACGTTCCCGCGGCGCTGCGCGAATTGCTGACCGGCGGCGCCGAAGGCAACCCCTTCTACATGGAAGAGCTGGTCAAGATGCTGATAGACCAGGGCGCGATCGACGCGGGCCAGGCCGGGCCTTGGCGCCTGCATGCCGAGCGGCTGCTGGCCACGCGTGTGCCCGGCACGCTGACCGGTGTGCTGCAGGCCCGCCTGGACGGGCTGCCTGCGCCCGAGAAACTCGCGCTGCAGGAAGCCAGCGTCATCGGCCCGGTCTTCTGGGACCAGGCCCTGCTGGCCGTGGATGGCCGGGCCAGGGAGATCCTGCCGGCACTGGTCAGGCGCGAGCTGGCACTGCCTCGTGCCGATGCGATGCAGGCGATGGGCGGCGACGACCTGCGCGAGTACGCCTTTCGCCATCAGATCCTGCATCAGGTCACCTACGACACGGTGCTCAAGCGCAGCAAGCGCGATTGGCACGGCCGCGTGGCGGCCTGGCTGGCCCGCCTGTCGGGGCTGCGCGCCCGCGATTTCCTGGGCGCCACGGCCGAGCACTACGAACGCGCCGGCGATGTCGCCAACGCAGCCGAGTTCCATGCCCGGGCGGCGGAACACGCCGGCGAGCGCTTCGGTCACGACGCCGTGCTGAGCCATGTGGCCAAGGCTCTGGCCTTGCTGGGACCGCCGGGCGACGACGCGGCCCAGGCCCCGCTGCGCTGGCGGCTGCTGACGGCGCGCGAGAAGACGCTGGACCTGCAGGCAAGGCGCGACGAGCAGGCGGCCGATATCGAGGCGATGAGCCGGCTGGCCGACCGCCAGGACGACGACAGGCAGCGGGCCTATGCGTCCTGGCGCCGCAGCGGCCGGGCGATGCGGATGGCCGACTGGGCCGGCTGCGAAACCGCGGCGCGCAGCGCCACGGCCCTGGCCGAGCAGGCTTCGGAGCCCGGCCTGCGACTGCACTCGCTGCGCCTGCTGGCGCTGGCACGGGCATTCCAGGACGACGTCGAGGCCGGCAAGGCGCTCGCTCGTCAGGGGCTAGCCGATGCACGCGAGCGCGGGCTGCGCACGAACGAGGCCTATCTGCTGAACGCCCTGGCCGTCATGGCCAGCCTGCAGGCCGACGTGATGGCCACGCTGGAACTGTCGCGCGAGAACCTGCTGATCTACAGCGAGATGGGCGACCGCCGCAACGAAGCCGTGGCCTTGGCCAACCTCGGCGCGGCCTGGCTCAACCTGGGCCAGGGGGCACGCGCACAGCAATATCTTGACCAGGCACTGCCGCTGCTGCGTGCCAATGGCGACCGGCTGGTCGAAGGCACCACGCTGAGCCTGCTCTCCGAACTGGCGCTCTGGCAGAACGACGCCGCAAGGGCCCTGGCGCTGGCGCGGTCGGCCCTGGAGATCGCCACCTCGGCCCAGGCTCGCGATCGGGAGGTCGAGGCACTGCTGCGGCGCGGCGACGCTGAAGCCGCGCTCGGCCAGTTCGAGCAGGCCGAGCCCACGTACCGGCGTGCACTTGCGCTGGCGGTCGAGATCGACAGCCCCTGGCTGCAGGCAGCGCATGCCAGCATGGCGCGCGTGGCTTTGGCGCGCGGCGACAACGCGGCAGCGCTGCAGGCCATCGCGCCCTTGATGGCCGAGCAGCACCGCCACGCTGCAGCCCCCGATGCGACCTCTCCGAGGGCCGTCGAGCTGGTGTGCTACCAGGTCCTGAGCCGTGCCGGCGCCGCCGAGCAGCGGGCTGCCCAGGCCTGGCTGTCCAGCGCCCGGCAGGCCCTGCAGTCTCACGCAGCAACGATTCCCGACGCCGAGCTGCGGGAGGCTTATCTTCACGGCATCCCTACCCACCGCGAGATACTGCAGGCGTGGGCCGGGCACGACAGCGCGGCAGGATAGACAGCCCCTTCCCGTGGCCGGGCTTGGGTCGGATCTCAACCCCGAGGAGGCTCGACGATGCTGCAGATTCTGGGCCGGGCCAGCTCGCTCAACGTCCGCAAGGTGCTGTGGCTGTGCGAGGAGCTAGGCCTGGCCTTCGAGCGTGAAGACTGGGGTGCCGGCTTCCGCTCGGCGCAGTCGCCCGAGTTCCTGGCGCTGAACCCCAACGGGCTGGTGCCTGTCATCCGCGACGGCGAATTCGTGCTGTGGGAGTCGAACACGATCTGCCGCTACCTGGCCGCCAAGCACGGCCGCGTGGACCTGCTGCCCGCCGAGCCTGCACCCAGGGCGCAGGTCGAGCAGTGGATGGACTGGCAGGCGACGGAACTGAACGGCGCCTGGACCTACGCCTTCATGGCCCTGGTGCGCAAGAGCCCTGCACACCGGGACGAGGCGCAGATCCTGGCCAGTGCAGCGGCCTGGCAGCGACAGATGGGCATCCTCGAAGCGCGACTGTCAGTCACCGGAGCCTTCGTCGCCGGCAGCCGGTTCACGCTGGCCGACGTCGTCGTCGGGCTCTCCGTGCACCGCTGGTTCATGACACCGGTCGAACGGCCCGACCTGCCGGCCGTGGCCCGCTACTACGACGAACTCGGTGCCCGGCCCGGCTTCCAGAAGCACGGCAGGAACGGCATTCCCTAGGCCGCTGCGCGACGGACGGGGCGCCATCCCCTGCGTGCCTGCGTAGCCGCTGATCACCAAGCGGCCACCGCGGGCCGACCTGCATGCGGGGTGGCATGCCTGCCCGGCGCGCGATTTCGGTCGTCAGCCAGATGAACTCAGGCCTGGAATCCGGGGATCCGTCGCACCTGAACCCGGATCCGTCGCATCCGAACCCGGATCCGTCGCATCGCGAGCCGGGCGTGCGCGGCCCGCCGCTACCGTGACCTCGGCCATACCGCCAATCCATTGATCTGCCTTGGAGAAACCCATGATCCACGCCTCCATACACCAACCATCCCTTGTGCCGGCCTGCCGCGCCCTGGCGCTCGCGGCTGCGCTCGTCGCGGCCACGTCCATCGCGCACGCGACCAACTACGACGAAGTTGTCAGCGGGGATTTGTCCAACGCCCCCAGCGCTCCGACGAACATCGGCGCGCTCACGCCCGGCCTCAACAGGATCTCGGGTACGACCATACCCAGCGGCACGTTCGACGCGACCACGCACTCGTACTCGAATCTCGACAACGACTATGTGACCTTCACCGTGCCAACGGGCTACGTCCTCTCGGCGGCCGTCATCGACACCGACTCCATCATCCAGTCGACCGATCGACTGTTCCTGGGCATCGCGCAGGGTTCGACGGTGTCGGTGGACCCCTCCTTCACTTCAGCGGCGGGTCTGCTCGGATGGACGCTTGCAGGATCGTCGATGGTGGGTACCGACGTCCTGCCGGCGCTGGGGGCCTCTGCGCCGGCGGACTTCCCGGCCATCGGCGGGGCCACCGGCTTCACGGGCCCGCTCGCGAGCGGGCAGTACACGCTGTGGATCCTCGACGGGGACGCGCCGGTCGCGTACGACTTCAAGCTCGCCGTGACGCAGGCGGTGCCGGAGCCGGGGAGCTGGGCCCTGATGCTCGCGGGCCTGGCGCTGACAGGCCTGTCGCTGCAGCGGCGCGGCCGCCCGCGCTGAGGATGGGATAGAGCGCGCGCGGCGCCGGAAAACCTCCGCCGATCGCTGGCAACGGCGATCGGTGGCCTGGAACGCTTCGTTCACTTCGGGTGCCTGTTCGGCTCGTCGAATGCGACGGCGCCCGTCTCCAGCAGCGACTTCAAGTTGGACAGGATCTTCGGCCAGCCACCCGAGACGGCTTCGACCAGCTTGGACCCCTCGCGCTCCACGCTGTGGGTGATCGTGAGCCGAACGGCCTGCCCGGCGGCCACCAGTTCGATCGTGCACAGCGACGCCCCTTCCGCCTTGAGTTCCGGGCGCATCTGGTGTTCCCAGCGGATGACCATGCGCCGTGGCGGATCCGCTTCGACAATGTCGCCCGCGTCCCAGACCTCGCCGCGGTCGTTCACAAGCCGCCAGGGCGACCCGGTGGTGAATGGGCTCTCGCCGTGCATGCCGAACCAGTACTGCTTCATGAATTCGGCATCGGTGAGCGCGGACCAGAGCCTTTCCGGTGTGGTGCGGATGTAGGTCACGTAGACGAAAGCCGACTTAGCCATGGTGCTTCTCCAGTTTGCGTTTCAGTTGCGACAGCGCCTTCAGCCGCGGTTGCTCGAACTTGGCGATCCAGCGCTCGTAGATCGCCTGCAGCGGCACCGGGTTGAGGAAGTGCAGCTTCTCCCTGCCACTGCGCAGGGTGGCGACGAGGTTCGCCGCTTCCAGGACGTCGAGGTGCTGGGTCACGCCTTGCCGAGTCATGTTCAGGTGTTGGCACAACTGGGCCAGCGACTGGCCGTCGTGGGCATGCAGCTGGTCCAGCAGCTTGCGGCGGCTGGGGTCGGCCAGGGCCTTGAACAGCAGGTCGTCGTCGGGCAACTGCGCCGCCTTCCATGATGAAATGCAAGTCTTTGCTTGCATGAATGATAGGCAAGCCATGGCTTGCCTGTCAAGCGCGAGCGCGCAGCGAGTACCCAGGCCCGGCGCCCGCCTTCAGCGAAGGGCTGGCGATGGATGGTTCCATGGCAGGTAGCGGGTGGGCCCCCGCCTGACGCTTGGAATCTTCAGTTGCGTGCAGCAGCGAGCGACGGGCCATCCGGGCGAGGCGCGCCGGCTCGGGCAACGTCCCCCGGCCTTCAGTCGCCCGCCTGCGGGCCTGCCCGGCTGCGCTCCTCCAGCAGCGACAGGATGGACCGGTAGGGCATGCCGGCCATCTCCGACAGCCCGATCTCGCAGGTGCGGCTGCTGCTGTAGCCGTGGCTGCAGCCGGCCGGCGGCGCCGCCTTCAACTGGCGCAGCGCGTGCTCGTTCAGCTCGGGCCGCATGAAGCCCTTCTCCCCGGCAAAGCCGCAGCACAGCACCTCGTCCTTGGTCACCACCTGGGCGCTGCAGCGGCCGGCCACCGCCAGCAGCTTGTCCACGGTGCCCATCTTGCGCACGCTGCACACCGGGTGCACGGCCACGGCCTGCGCCTGCGGCCGCAACTGCAGGCGCGGCAGCAGCGTGTCGTGGGCGAACTCGATGCTGTCCTGCACCGCCAGCCGCCCCGCCAGGACCTTCTTCATGCGGTAGGCGCAGGGGCTGGTGTCGAAGACGATGGGCCAGCGCCCGCCTTCGCTGGCCTGCGCCAGCGCGGCTTCGAGCTCGGCCGACTTGGCGTCGGCCGCCGCCGCCAGGCCCTTGCTCTCGAACGGCTGGCCGCAGCACAGGCCGTCCATCTGCGCCGGGTAGGCGACGTCGAAGCCGGCACGCTCGAACAGCCGCTGCGCCACCGGCGGCAGCATCTCGGCGCCTTCGTCGCCGCGCTGCGGGCCCATGCTGCGCGCCGCGCAGCTGGGGAAGTAGACGACGCGCTCGGCACGCCGCGGCACGAAGGCCGGGGCCACGAAGTGCGCCGGCCGCGCCAGCGCCGGCGACCACTTGGGCATCCAGTCGCCGGTGGCGTGGCGCAGGCCGTCGAGGGTGCTGCGCATCAGGTCGGTTCCCACCACACGGTGCAGGGCGTCGGCGGCGCCGAGGCCGAGTCGCACGCCCACCGTGAGCGCGCCGTAGTGCCGGGCCGCCACGCCGGCCACCTGCCGGGCGAGCGGGCCGGCGCGGCGGCCGCGCAGGGCCTTGATGAGCAGCCCGGTCTCGATGCCCACCGGGCAGGCCGTGGCACACAGGCCGCAGGCGGCGCAGGTGTCCAGGCCCTGGTAGTCGTACAGCGCCTTCATCTCGGCGCTGTGCCGGGGCTGGTCTCCCGCGGCGTCCAGGCGTGCGATCTCGCGCCAGCCGACGATGCGCTGGCGCGGCGAAAGTGTCAGGCCGCGCGACGGGCACTTGGGCTCGCAGAAGCCGCACTCGATGCACTTGTCCACCAGCGCGTCGGCCGCCGGCAGCGGCTTGAGGTTCTTCAGGTGCGACTGCGGGTCTTCGTTGAGGATGACGCCCGGGTTCAGCAGCCCCTGCGGGTCGAACAGTGCCTTGATGCGGCGCATCGCGGCATAGGCCTGCGCGCCCCATTCCAGCTCGACGAAGGGCGCCATGTTGCGGCCGGTGCCGTGCTCGGCCTTCAGCGAACCATCGTATTTGCCGACGACCATCGCCGCCACGGCATCCATCAGGCGCCGGTAGCGGTCGACTTCGGCCGGCGTGCCGAAGTCCTGGGTGAAGACGAAATGCAGGTTGCCGTCCAGCGCATGGCCGTAGACGATGGCCTCGGGGTAGCCATGGGCGTGCAGCATCTGCTGCAGCTCCAGCGTCGCCTCGGCCAGGCGTTCGACGGGGAAGGCGACGTCCTCGATGATCACCGTGGTGCCCGTGGGCCGCACCGCGCCGATGGCCGGGAAGATGCCCTTGCGCACGTTCCACAGCGCCTGCGACTCGGCGGCGTCGGTGGTGAAGCGCAGCGGCGCGGCAAGGTGGAAGTCCTGCAGCGCGGTGGCCACGGCGTCGACCTTCAGGCCCAGCGCCACCGCGGTCTCGCCGCGGATCTCCACCAGCAGCGCCGCCGCATCCGCCGGCAGTTCACGCAGCGCCGGCGGCATGCCGGGCTTTTCCTGCACGGCGCGGATCGAGGCGCGGTCCAGCAGCTCCACCGCGGCCACCGGCATGGGCTTGAGCCGCGTCACCGCGCTGCAGGCCGTCTGCAGCTGGTCGAAGAGGATCAGCGCGCTGGCCTTGTGCGGGTGCTCTTCCACCGTGAGGTAGGTGATCTCGCTGATGAAGCCCAGCGTGCCTTCGCTGCCTATCATCAGGTGGGCCAGGATGTCCACCGGGTCCTCGAAGTCGACCAGCGCGTTCAGGCTGTAGCCGGTGGTGTTCTTGATGCGGAACTTGTGGCGGATGCGGGCGGCCAGCGTTGCGTCCTCGCGCGTGGCGCGGCCCAGCTGGGCCAGGCCTTCGGCGAGCGGCGCGCAGCGCTTGCGGAACTCGGCGCGGCTGGCCTCGTCGCGGGTGTCGAGCACCGTGCCGTCGGCCAGCACCACGCGCAGGCCGGCCAGCGTGTGGTAGCTGTTCTGCGCCGTGCCGCAGCACATGCCGCCGGCGTTGTTGGCGGCCATGCCGCCGATCATCGCGGTGTCGATGGACGCCGGGTCGGGGCCGATCTTGCGGCCGTGCGGCGCCAGCGCGCGGTTGGCGGCGGCGCCGATGACGCCGGGCTGCAGCGTGACGCGGCGGGCATCTGCGGCCACCGTGATGCCGCGCCAGCCGTCGCCCAGCAGGACCAGCACCGAGTCACTCAGCGCCTGCCCCGACAGGCTGGTGCCGGCGGCACGGAAGGTCACCGGCGTGCCGGCCTCGGCGCAGCAGGCCAGGATGCGGCGCACCTCGTCTTCGTTCTCGGCCACCACCAGCAGCTGCGGCACCAGGCGGTAGAAGCTGGCGTCGGTGCCCCAGGCCAGCAGGCGCATGGGGTCGCTGACGAGGCGGGCGTCGGGGATGAAGGCGCCAAGGCGGCGCCGCAGCGCGTCGTAGGGGGCGGTCATGCTTGTCTCCTGGGCTGCCTGCGCGGTGTGCGCGGTCGCCTGCGGTCTGTGCCGCGGTGTGCTGGTGCGGCCGGTCGGGCCGGGCCGAAGGGCCACTCTAGGCAGGCGGGTTGCGATGGGATTGACCTGGATCAGATGGGCGTCGGGTTGGCCATGACGGCCGTCAGGGTGCGTTCACATGACGCGGCCTATTCTCGAAATGCGGTCGACAGGGCAGTTCGCTCAAGCCGGCTGCAGAGAGAACCTGAGATGGACCAGTCGGTTTTCCGGCCCGCGTCGAGCAGCACCTGCGAGGTCGTCTGTTCGAGTTGCAACCTGCGCGAGATCTGCCTGCCTGTGGGCCTGACCCGCGCCGAGCTGGCGCACATCGACCGCCGCCTCGTGACCACCAGGCGCAAGGTGGCGCGCGGCGAGATGCTGTACCGCGCCGGCGACCGCTTCGAGGCGCTGTACGCGGTGTGGACCGGCTTCTTCAAGACCTGCGTTTCCTCGCGCGACGGCCGCGACCAGGTCACCGGCTTCCAGATGGGCGGCGAACTGCTGGGCCTGGACGGCATCGGCAGCCGTCGCCACGAGGTCGATGCGGTGGCGCTGGAGAACGCGCAGGTCTGCGTCATCCCCTTCGAGGAACTGGAGGCGCTGTCGCTGGAAGTGGCGACGCTGCAGCAGCAGTTCCACCGCATGATGAGCCGCGAGATCGTGCGCAACCAGGGCGTGATGCTGCTGCTGGGCAGCATGTACGCCGAAGAGCGGCTCGCGGCCTTCCTGCTGAACCTGACGCACCGGCTGAAGGCGCGGGGCTTCTCGGCCTCGGCCGTGCTGCTGCGCATGACGCGCGAGGAGATCGGCAGCTTCCTCGGCCTGACGCTGGAAACGGTCAGCCGCACCTTCTCGAAGTTCCAGGCCGAGGGCCTGCTGTTCGTGCGCAACCGCCAGATCCGCATCACCGACCCGGTGGGCCTGCAGCACCTCGTCGACGGCGCCGCCCACGAGAAGTAGGCCCCTGCCGGGGCCCCCCGGCTTCAAGGGATGACCAGCGCCGTGAACGGCCACACATAGGCCTGCAGCGTGGTGCCGATGCCGGCCAGCGCCGCCAGCGCGATGGAGTGGAAGAAGACGTAGCGCAGGATGTCGCCTTCGTGGTTGAACCAGCCGGTGGCGGTGCTGGCGACGACGATGGACTGGGCGTCGATCATCTTGCCCATCACGCCGCCGACGCTGTTGGCCGCGCCCATCAGGTTGGGGCTCAGGCCCAGCTGCTCGGCCGCCACGCGCTGCATGCCGCCGAAGAGCACGTTGGCCGCCGTGTCCGAGCCCGTCAGCGCCACGCCCAGCCAGCCCATGAGGGTGCCGAAGAAGGGGTAGAGCACGCCGGTGCCGGCGAAGGCCAGGCCCAGCGTCGTGTCCAGCCCCGAGTAGCGCGTCAGCGTGCCCAGGGCGAGCATGAGCACGATGGTCATCAGCGAGTAGCGCACGCGCACCATCGTGCGGCCGTAGAACTTCAGCAGGTTCAGCGGGCTGTATTTCATGAGGATGCCGCCGACGATGGCCGCCAGCAGGATGCCGGTGCCGGTGGCCGAGAGCAGGCCGAAGACGTAGACCGCGCCTTCCTTGGTCGGCTTGGTGACCACGGGCGGCATCTTCTCGATCATGTTGTGCAGGCCCTCGACCGGGAAGGCGGGGGCGAAGATGCCGTTCAGCGCCGTCTTGATCGAAGGCAGGCCCCAGATGAAGACGAAGACGCTGAGCACCAGCCAGGGCAGCCAGGCACGCACGACCACGGCCGTGGGGTGCTTCTTGAAGGCCTTGGGCACGCCGGCCTGGCCGGCGGCGACGGCCTCCTTGTGCCCTTTCAGCGAGGTCGATGTCCACACCGTCCTGGGCTTCCACACGCGCAGGAAGAGGATCAGGCAGACCATCGAACAGATCGCCGAACCGACGGCGACGAGCTCGGGCCCGATGTAGTTGGAGATGAGGAACTGCGGAATGGCAAAGCTCAGGCCCGAGACCAGGATGGCGGGCCAGATCTCCTTCATGCCCTTCCAGCCGGCGAAGGCCCAGATCAGCCAGAACGGCACCAGCACCGAGAAGAAGGTCAGCGGCCGCCCGACCATGGCGGTGAGGGTGGCGAGGTCGTAGCCGTGCACCTTGGCCAGCGTGATCACCGGCGTGCCCAGGGCGCCGAAGGCCACCGGCGCGGTGTTGGCGATCAGGCTCAGCCCCGAGGCCGCCAGCGGCGAGAAGCCCAGACCGATGAGGATGGCCGCCGTCACCGCCACCGGCGTGCCGAAGCCGGCCGCGCCCTCGAAGAAGGCGCCGTAGCTGAACGCGATGAGCAGCAGCTGCAGCCGCCGGTCCTGGGTGATGTTGGCGATGGAGTCTTCCTGGATCTTGCACGCCCCGCTCTCGTCGGCCAGGCGGTGCAGGAAGATCACGTTGAGCACGATCCAGCCTATCGGCAGCAGCCCGGTGATGCCGCCCAGGATGGCCGCCTTGCCGGCCATCTCCACCGGCATGCCGTAGGCGAAGACCGCGATGCACAGCGCCGCCAGCAGGCCCAGCCCGGCGGCGATGTGGGCCTTGATGTGCAGGAAGCCCAGGCTCACCAGCATCACCACCACCGGCACGGCGGCCAGCGCGGTGGAGACCACCATCGACGAGAACGGGTTGTACGACTGTTGCCAGGTCATGGAGTCTCCTATGGACCGCTCTCAGGCGGCGTGGTGGGCCGCTTGCGGGCCGGCGGGTGCAGTGACGGGGATGACGGTGAAGCTGCGGATGCCCTGGGCGCCGCGGATGAGCACGCCTTCGATGTCGGCGGTGGCCGAGGGGCCGGTCATCAGCACGGCGTAGCGGGCCTCGAAGAAGCCGCGCTGGCGGTAGGCGTGGTGCAGGTCGGGCACGATGGCCGCCGGGTCCAGCAGCACCACCAGGTGCTGCGACAGGAAGCCCAGCGCGTTGACGATGAACTCGCGCTCGCTCAGCCACACCGAGCCGGTCTCGGCGACGCCGAACGCCGCGCGCACCACGCCCACGTCCACGTCTTCCAGCTCGGCCGGGTTGCCGACGAGGCTGGCGTCGCGCGTGCCGTGCACCTCGGGCGTGGCCGAGCAGATGACGCGGGCGGTGGGGAAGCGCTTGCGGATGTGCAGCGTGAGCGAGCCTTCGCTGGGCGGGTCGATGACGGTGCCGCCCATGCGCGCGAGGGCCGCCGAGAAGGCCTCGAAGGGCGCGGCCAGCGGGCGGTCGAAGCCGGGCACCTCGGGCAAGGGCAGGGCGGCGGGCTGGTTGCGCCGCACGCGGTCGAGGATGGTCTGGCGGCTGCTGCTCATTTCGGCTCTCCGCGGTGCTTCAGGTACCACTGGCGGAAGGTCGAAGGCGGCGCGCCCGGCACCTCGCGCTGGCGGCCCCAGGCGTTGAAGGGGTTGTAGACCAGGAAGCGCGGCAGCTTGTCGATGCCGGCGGCCGCGGCCTCGACCGCGGCGCGGTAGAGCTTGGGGCTGGACAGCACCACGCCGGCCAGCCGCATCGCCTCCTTCTTCACCATCGGCAGCTGGTGGCGCTGGGCGATGATCTCGCGCCACTTGTAGATCTGCTCGTGGATGTTGATCTTCACCGGGCAGACGCTGGTGCAGCTGCCGTTGAGCGTGGAGGCGAAGGGCAGCGAGCTGTACTTGCGCAGGTTGAAGGTGGGGTCGATGATGACCCCGATGGGCCCGGAATACGTGCTGCCGTAGCTCAGGCCGCCGCTGCGCCGGTACACCGGGCAGGTGTTCATGCAGGCGCCGCAGCGTATGCACTTGAGCGAATACCAGAAGTCGGCCATGCCCAGCCGTTCGCTGCGGCCGTTGTCGACGAGCACGATGTGGATCTCGGTGCCGGGCCTGGGGGCGCGGAAATGCGAGGTGATCTGGGTGATCGGCGAACCCAGGGCGCTGCGCGAGAGCATGCGCACGAAGACGCCCAGGTGCTCGATCTTCGGGATCAGCTTCTCGATGCCGATGCTGGCGATGTGCAGGTCGGGCAGGTTGGCGCCGAGGTCGGCGTTGCCCTCGTTGGTGCAGACGACGAAGCTGCCGGTCTCGGCCACCGCGAAGTTGGCCCCCGTCATGCCGGCCTGGGCGCGCAGGTAGATGGGGCGCGTGTGCTGGCGCTGGCTCTCGGCCAGGTAGGGCACGTCGTGGTTCTTCGGGTCGGTGCCCAGGGTGCGGCCGAAGACCTCGGCGACGTCGCCGCGCAGCTTGTGCACCGCCGGCACCACGATGTGGCTGGGCGGCTCGTCGTCGAGCTGCTGGATGCGTTCGCCGAGGTCGGTCTCGACGATCTCGATGCCGCGGTTTTCCAGGAAGGGCCGCATCTCGCATTCGTCGGTGAGCATCGACTTGCTCTTCACCAGCGTCGTCGCCTGGTGCGCCTGCAGGATGTCGAGCACGGTCTGGTTGTGCTCGGCGGCATCGCGCGCCCAGTGCACGACCATGCCGTTGGCGGTGGCCTTGCGCTCGAACTCCTCCAGGTACTCGGCCAGGTGCGACAGCGTGTGTTCCTTGATGCCCGAGGCCAGCACGCGCAGCTGCTGCCATTCGGGCAGTGCCTCGGTGACGTGGTCGCGCTTCTTGCGCAGGTCCCACAGGCGCTGGTCATGGAAGTCGGCGTGGTCCTTGGCCTCGATGAAGCGCGAACTTGCCTCGGCATGGTCGACGCGGGCGTTGCTCATACACGGGCTCCATTGAGCACCTGGGCGATGTGGATGAACTTCAGCGGCAGCCCCTGGCGCTCGGCGCAGCCGCGCTGGTGCATGGCGCAGGACATGTCGGGCGTGACGATGTAGGCGGCGCCGGCCTGGTGGTGGTCGTTGACCTTGTCGTAGCCCATCTTGGCCGACACCGGTTCCTCGAAGACGGAGAAGGTGCCGCCGAAGCCGCAGCATTCGTCGGCGCGCCTGGGCTCGACGAATTCCAGGCCCTTGACCGCCGAGAGCAGCTGGCGCGGCTTGTTGAAGGGCGCCTCGACGATCTCCGAGGTGCTGGCCTCGCGCAGGCCGCGCAGCGTGGCGCAGCCGATGTGCAGGCCCACCTTGTGCGGAAATTCGGCCCAGGGGAATTCGCGCACCTTCAGCACGTCGTGGATGAACTCGACCAGCTCGTAGGTGTTGCGGCGCACCTGCTGCACTTCGGGCGTCTGTTCGATGGCGGTGAACTGGTCGCGCACATGGTGCGTGCAGCTGCCCGAGGGGCCGACGATGTAGTCGTAGCCGGCGAAGTTCTTCGCGAACAAGGCCTCGGTCGCCGCGGCGTCGGGGTGGCAACCGCTGTTGGCCATGGGCTGGCCGCAGCAGGTCTGGTCGAGCGGGAAGTCGACCTCGCAGCCCAGCCTTTCCAGCAGTTCCAGGGTGGCGATGCCGACCTCGGGAAAGAAGGCATCGACATAGCAGGGCACGAACAAGGCCACTTTCATCGCGTTGTCTCCACGCCGTTTTGTCGCTGCAGAAATGTGCGATACCGTGGCGGCGTGCGCTTGAGCCACATCAAGCGCGACCCTCGCTTTCAGTCCGGGCTTACCCGACGCGACGCCCGTCGCGGGCGCCGCTCTGGCGCGGCCTTGATCCGCATCAAGCGGGCCCCTCGACAGGGCCGCAGAGTCGGTGTCGAATCGCCGCCGCAGGGGGTGCCGTTTGCAGCAGGAGACCGGTCCGTCGTCAGCACTCGTCGCCAGCGCCGTGCAAGCGGTGCTGCAGCGCCATGGCGCCGACCCGCACGCCCTGGTGCAGATGCTCCGCGAGCTGCAGGAAGACCTGGGCTGGCTGCCGCGCGACGCGCTGGCGGCGCTGGCCGCCGCGCTGAAGCTCGGCCTGGCGCAGGTGGAAGGCGTGGCCGGCTTCTACCGCTTCCTGCACCTGCAGCCCGCGGGCCGCACCCGCGTGCTCTTCAGCGACAACATCACCGACCGCATGCAGGGCAGCGAGGCACTGCGGGCCGACCTCTGCCGGCGCCTGGGCGTCGCACCGGGGCGCGTCCGCGACGACGGGCTCGTCAGCGTCGACAGCACCTCGTGCACCGGCCTGTGCGACCAGGGGCCGGCGCTGCTTGTCGACCACCGGCATGTCATCACGCGCCTGGACGCGCAGCGGGTGGCTGCGCTGGCCGATCTCATCGAACACCGCGTGCCGGTGGCGCAATGGCCCGCCGCCTGGTTCGAGGTGCACGACCACGTGCGCCGCGCCGATGTATTGCTGGGCCCGGCGCCGGCGCAGGGCGCCGCCCTGCAGGCGGCCATCGCGCGCGGCGCGCCGGCGATGCTGGCCGAGGTGCAGCGGGCCAAGCTGCGCGGCCGCGGCGGCGCCGGCTTCGCCACCGGGGTGAAGTGGGAGCTGTGCCGCAAGGCGCCGGGCGCCGAGCACGTGGTGGTCTGCAACGCCGACGAAGGCGAGCCCGGGACCTTCAAGGACCGCGTGCTGCTGGCCCGCCATGCCGACACCGTGTTCGAGGGCATGACCATCGCCGCCCACGCCATCGGCGCGCGCCGCGGCCTGGTCTACCTGCGCGGCGAATACCGCTTCCTGCTCGAAGGGCTGCAGGCCGTGCTGCAGCAAAGGCGGCAGGCGGGCCTGCTGGGCACGGGCATCCTCGGCCACGAAGGCCTGGACTTCGACATCGAGATCCACGTCGGCGCCGGCGCCTATGTCTGCGGCGAGGAATCGGCGCTCATCGAATCGCTGGAAGGCAAGCGCGGTACGCCGCGCATCCGGCCGCCGTTCCCGGTCGAATCCGGCTACCTGGGCTGGCCTTCCATCGTCAACAACGTCGAGACCTTCTGCGCCGCGGTGCACATCGCGCTGCAGGGCGGCGCCTGGTGGGCCGGGATCGGCACACCCACCTCCACCGGCACGAAGATCCATTCGGTCAGCGGAGACTGCGAGCGGCCGGGGCTCTACGAGTACCCCTTCGGCACCCGCATCGGCCGCATCCTGGAAGACTGCGGCGCCCGCGACACCCAGGCCGTGCAGGTGGGCGGGCCCTCGGGTCTGTGCCTGTCGGCCTTCGAGTTCGGCCGCCGCATCGCCTTCGAGGACGTGCCCAGCGCCGGCGCCTTCATGGTCTTCGACCGCAGCCGCGACATGTTCGAGGTGGCGCGCTGCTTCGCCCACTTCTTTGCCCACGAGAGCTGCGGCTTCTGCACGCCCTGCCGCGTCGGCACGGCGCTGGTCGTCAAGCGCATGGACAAGCTGGCGGCGGGCCATGGCTCGCGCCATGACATCGACGTGCTGTTCGAGCTCGACAAGCTGATGCACGCCGCCACCCATTGCGGCCTGGGTGCGACGGCCTGCAACCCCTTGCGCGACACCATCCTGAAATTCCGCCCGGCCTACGAGCAGCACCTGAAGTCGCTGTACTTCGAGCCGGCCTTCGACCTCAATGCCGAGCTCTCGATCGCCCGCCGCATGACCGGCCGCGACGATGCCGGCGCCTACCTGGAGGCCCGGGAGTGAGGTACGAAGCGGAATCGGGGCCGACCTTCACGCTCGACGGCGAAGAGCTGCCCTTCCACCCCGGCGACACCCTGCTGCAGGCGGCCACGCGCGCCGGCCGCTACATCCCGCACCTGTGCTGGCACCCCGACTTCGCGGCCCACGGCTCGTGCCGCATCTGCACCGTGAAGGTCGGCGGCCGCGCCGGCGCCGCCTGCACCGTGCGCGCAGCGGCGGGGCTGGAGGTGGAAAGCCATACCGAGGAGCTCAACGAACAGCGCAAGACGCTGCTGCAGATGCTCTTCGTCGAGGGCAACCACTTCTGCCCCAGCTGCGAGAAGAGCGGCAATTGCCGGCTGCAGGCCACGGCCTACGACGTCGGCATGGAAGGCCCGCACTTCGAGGAGTTCTACCCCGACCGCCCGGTGGACGCCAGCCACCCCGACATCCTGCTCGACTTCAACCGCTGCATCCTGTGCGAGCTGTGCGTGCGCGCCAGCCGCGACGTCGACGGCAAGGACGTCTTCGCCATCGGCGGCCACGGCATCGGCACCCACCTGCTGGTCAACAGCGAAAGCGGCAAGCTGGCCGACACCGCGATGACGCTGTCCGACCGTGCCGCCAGCGTCTGCCCGGTGGGCGTCATCCTGCCCAAGCGGCGCGGTTTCGCGGTGCCCATCGGGCAGCGCGTGTACGACCTCAAGCCGGTCTCGGAAGAAGGCGGGGAGGGCGCGCCATGACGCCGCCGGTGCTGCCCCACGGCCCGCGCAAGCTGAAGGTGGCGACGGTGTCGCTGGCCGGCTGCTTCGGCTGCCACATGTCCTTCCTGGACATCGACGAGCGCCTGTTCGATCTGCTGGAGCACATCGAATTCGACCGCTCGCCGCTGACCGACATCAAGCACATCGGCCATTGCGACCTCGGCCTCATCGAGGGCGGGCTGTGCAATGCCGAGAACGTGCAGGTGCTGCGCGAGTTCCGCGCCCACTGCAAGACGCTGGTGGCGGTGGGTGCCTGCGCCATCACCGGCGGCCTGCCGGCGCAGCGCAACCACCTCGACCTGGGCGTGATGCTGACCGAGGTGTACCGGCGTCGCCCGGGGCTGAGCGCCGGCAGCACCATCCCCAACGACCCCGAGCTGCCGCTGCCGCTGAACCAGGTGCACCCCATCCACGAGGTCGTGCATGTCGACTACTTCCTGCCCGGCTGCCCGCCGCCGGCCGAGGCCTTCTGGGCCTTCCTCACCGACCTCATGGCCGGGCGCACGCCGCACCTGGGCCATGGCCTGATCCACTACGACTGAAGGCCCCATGAGCAGTCAGCTGGAAACCGCCGCCCAGCCGCAAGGCCTGCGCCGCCTTGCCATCGACCCGCTGACGCGCGTCGAAGGCCACGGCAAGGTCACGCTGCTGCTCGACGAGCAGCACCATGTGCAGCAGGTGCGGCTGCACATCGTCGAATTCCGCGGCTTCGAGAAGTTCATCGAAGGCCGGCCCTACTGGGAAGTGCCGGTGATGGTGCAGCGCCTGTGCGGCATCTGCCCGGTGTCGCACCACCTGGCGGCGTCGAAGGCACTGGACCACGTCGTCGGCGCGCAGCCCGTGACGGCCTCGGCCGCGGCCATCCGCCGCCTGATGCACTACGGCCAGGTGATGCAGTCGCATGCGCTGCACTTCTTCCACCTCGCCTCGCCCGACCTGCTGTTCGGCTTCGACTCCGACCTGAACCGGCGCAACATCGTCGGCGTGGCGCAGGCCCGGCCCGAGGTGGCACGCCAGGGGGTGGGCCTGCGCAAGTTCGGGCAGGAGGTCATCCGCGCCACCGCGGGCAAGCGTGTGCACGGCACGGGCTCGGTGCCCGGCGGCGTGAACCGGCATGTCAGCGCCGAGGACCGCGGGATGCTCAAGGGCGGGCTGGCGCAGATGCTGGACTGGGCACAAGGCGCGGTGGACCTGGCCCGTGACCTGCACGCCCAGAACCCGGCGCTCTACGACCGCTTCGGCAGCGTGCCTTCGCCCATGCTGTCGCTGGTGCGTGGCGACGGTGCGCTGGAGCTCTACGACGGCGTGCTGCGCGCTCGCGACGAAGACGGTGCCATCCTCTTCGACGGCGCCAGCGACCAGGGCTACCTCGAGCTCATCGAGGAAGAGGTCAAGCCCTGGTCGTACATGAAGTTCCCTTTCCTGCGCAGCCTGGGGCCGCAGCGGGGCTGGTACCGCGTCGGCCCGCTGGCGCGGCTGCAGAACTGCAGCTTCGTCCCGAGCCCGCGGGCCGAGGCGCGGCGGCAGGAGTTCGTGGCGAACTTCGGCGCCATGCCCACGCACGCGCCGCTGGCCTACCACTGGGCGCGCATGGTCGAACTGCTGCACTGCCTGGAGGTCATCGCCGGGCTGCTCGACGACCCCGCCATCCTCGGCGGTGAGCGCATGGCCGCGGGGCCGCGGCAGCGCGGTGGCGTCGGCGTCATCGAGGCGCCGCGAGGCACGCTCATCCACCACTACGAGGTCGGCGACGACGACCTGGTGACGATGTGCAACCTGATCGTCAGCACCACCCACAACAACCAGGCGATGAACGAGGCGGTGCGTTCGGTGGCGCGCGAATTCATCAGCGGCCAGGAGCTCACCGAAGGGCTGCTGAATCACGTCGAGGTCGCGATCCGCGCCTACGACCCGTGCCTGTCCTGCGCGACCCACGCGCTCGGGCAGATGCCGCTGGACGTGGCGCTGGTGACGGCCGACGGCGAAGTCGTCGACCGCGTGACGCGCGACGGCGACGGCCGCTTCGTGCATGCGGTCGCAGCACCGCCATGAAGGCGCCGACGCTGGTCTTCGGCTGGGGCAACCGCAGCCGCGGCGACGACGCACTGGGGCCGCTCTTCGTCGAGCGCCTGCTGGCCACCCGGCCGGCCGGCGTCGAAGGGCTGGACGACTACCAGCTGCAGGTCGAGCATGCGCTGGACCTCGTCGGCCGCCGCCGCGTGCTCTTCGTCGATGCCAGCCGGGTGGCGCTGTCGCCTTTCGAGACCAGCGCCGTGGAGCCGGCCGCGCAGGCACCGGCGGGCAGCCACGCGCTGGCGCCGGCGGCGCTGCTGCGGGTGCGCCTGCAGATCGAAGCCGGCGCGGCGCCGGCCTGCACGCTGCTCGCCATCCGCGGCCAGGACTTCGCCCTCGGCGCGCCAACGACGGCGGCGGCCCTGGCGCACCTGGACGCGGCGCTGGCCTGGGCGCAGTCCTGGCTGGCGCGGGAACCCGCCTGACGCAAGGGCGGCGCCGGGCCGGCTCAGTGCAGCTCGGCCGAACCGCGTGACAGCACGCTGCCTACGGTGCCGCGGTCGACGATGAAGCGCTGCAGCGCCTGCGCCTTCGCGCTGAGCGGCGAAGCCTCGGCCTCGACCACGAACCAGCTGCGCCGCAGCGGCAGGCCCTGAACGTCGACGCTGACGAGCAGCCCGCCCTGCAGTTCGAGCGCGGCGGCGTGCAGCGACATGAAGGCCACGCCCAGGTTGGCCATCACCGCCTGCTTGACGGCATCGTTGCCCGTCAATTCGCGTCGCAGTGGCAGTTCGATGTGCTGGTCCCTCAGGAAACGCTCGAACGCCGCGCGCGTGCCCGACCCCGGCTCGCGCAGCATGAACGCATGTTCGGAAAGCGCTGTCGGCGGCACCGCGCGGGCCCGGGCCAGGCGATGTTCGGGCGCGGCGATGATGCCCAGCGGCTGCTCGGCGAAGGCAACGGCACGTGCCTTCATCTCGTCGGGCGGCGAGCCCATGATGGCCAGGTCGATGTCGCCTCGCCGCAGGCTCTCCACGAGGTGGTTGCGGTTGCCGGCCACGATCTGCAGTTCCACATCGGGATGCTGCTCGCGGAATTGCGCCATCAGGCGCGGCAGGAAGTACTTCGCGCTGCTGACCATGCCCACCATGACCGGCGCCGAGGTGTGGCGGCGCAGGCGTGCCAGCGCGTCGCCCGCATGCTGCAGCGCCTGCAGCGCCTGGTGCACGTCGACCAGCAGCACTTCGCCCGCCTGGGTCAGCTCCACCGACTTGGCGTGGCGGTCGAACAGCGGCAGGCCGGCCGCGAGTTCGAGCTCCCGGATCTGCAGCGACACGGCCGAAGGCGTGAGATGAAGTTCTGCCGCCGCCTGCATGAAGCTGTGGTGCCGCGCGACGAGCGAGAAGGCGCGCAGCTGGCGCAGGGTGGCGCCGCGCATCAGCGGCCCCGGCCCGGCGCCGCGGGCTGCGGGCCGCGCGATGCGGGGCTCTGGTGAGGGCTGTGCATGAGGATTCTTCAACCTGACTGCTTGAATTCCTTGCTTTACGCCTGCGCGTCCAGGCCGCAACGTTCACGGTCCGCGGGAAGAGCTTACCCAGCAAACCGTAAAGGAAGTTTGCTGCCGCGACGGCATTTACCCCTAGTCGAGCGCAGGGCGCAGGGCGCAGGCCTCGATGCAAGACCGATCGCTGCCCCGCGCAAGACGAGGGCGGCGACATAACGACAAGGAGACACGACCCATGACCTGCCTGCATGCCGGACCCCATGCGGTCGGCGCCCCACGCGCCCTGACGGGCGTCCGCCGCCCGACAGGCCTCATCGGCCTGGTTCTGGCGCTGAGCCTGGCGCTGACCCTGTTGCTCTGGGCCTGGCCCGCGCGCGCCATCCCGGTGTTCGCGCGGCAGACGCAGCAGAACTGCGTCGCCTGCCATGTCGGCGGCCAGTACCCTGAACTGACGCCCTACGGTCGCTACTTCAAGCTGACGGGCTACACGCAGGGCGTGAAGCAGAGCAGCGACGACGGCATCGCCATCCCGCTGGCGTTCTCGCTGCAGTTCGGCGTCAACCGCATGGCCAACAACGTCGCCGACGGCAACCCCGCTGCGGCGGCAGGCACGCCCATCGACGCCCGCAACGGCAAGCTCGCGCCCGACCAGGCCAGCATCTACACAGGCGGGCGCATCGCCGACAACGTCGGCGCCTTCGCGCAATACACCTTTGCCTGGGACCAGGGCAACCGCCGCAGCGGCACCTTCGGCGCCGACAACTTCGACCTGCGCTATGCCGACCACCTGCTGCTGGGCAAGACCGACCTTGTCGCCGGCCTGTCGCTGAACAACAACCCAGGCCTGACCGACGTCTTCAATTCCAGCCCGGCCTGGGCCTATCCCTTCCAGTACTCGGCTTCCGGCTCGGCCACGGCGCCGCCGGTGCAGACCGCCATCGAAGGCATGTACGGCGGCGGCACGGCGCGCGGCATCAATGCCTACGCCTACCTCGACAGGAACTGGTTCGCCGAGTTCGGCAGCTACATGGCGACGTCGGGCATCGCCAACTTCCTCACCTTCACCAGCGCCGAAGGCACGCCAGCGCACAACGGCAGCGTGCCGCTGCTGGGCGCGAACCCGTACTACCGCCTGGCCTACACCACCGAGTGGGGCCCCAGCAACCTGATGGTGGGCGCCTTCGGCATGCGCTCGCGGGTCGGCGACGGCAATGGCGACGGCCTCGCGACGGTCTACAACGACCGTGGCCTTGACGCGCAGTACCAGTACATCTCCGACCCCCACGTCGTCTCGGCCCAGTTCCGCTACACCAGCGAGCAGGTCAGCGACCCGGCCAACCTGGTGTATGCGAACAGCACGGCGAACCTGCATTCCATCTACGCCAAGGCGATGTATGTCTACCGTGCCAAGTACGGCGTCGCGCTGGCCTACTGGAGCGAGCAGGGCAGTGCCGACGCCTCGTATGCCAATGCCGCGGGCAACGCCAACATCTTCAGCTGCCTGGACGCACCGGCCTGCACCACCGGCTCGCCCAACACCCGGGTGTGGATACCGGGCATCTTCTGGCAGCCATTGCAGAACGTACGCATCACTCTGTACAGGACCTACTTCAGCCAGTTCATGGGGGCAGGGCAGAACTACGACGGCAGTGGCCGCAAGGCGAGCGACAACAACTCGACCTATCTGTACGTGTGGACCGACTTCTAGCGCGCGAAGGAAAAGCGACATGAACCCCTTCCGCATTCCTGTGCCCCTGGCGCTCGCCGTGTTGACCGCGCTGACGGCCTGCAGCAACGTCGAAAGAAGCCGCAACTGGGGCAACCCCGAAGTCTCCGGGCAGGTGCTGGTGCAGCAGGTGTGCTCCACCTGCCACGGCCTGGACGGGCAGTCCGTGAACACGCTGTTCCCCAAGCTGGCAGGCCAGACCAAGCCCTACATCCAGGGCCAGCTCGAAGCCATCCAGGGCCGCGACCGCAACAGCGAGCACACGAGGCAGTTCATGTGGGGGCCGGCGCGCTTTCTCACCAACAAGCAGATCGACGAGATCGCCACCTACTTCTCGGCGCAGCCGCCGATGCGCGCGGGCGCCGCGGGTGCGACGGTCGCCGAGCGCGGCAAGGTCATCTACCACCAGGGCCTGCCGGCCGCCGGCGTGCAGCCCTGCGCCTCGTGCCACGGCGACGCCGGCGAGGGCGATGACGTGGTGCCGCGGCTGGCCGGCCAGCACACCTACTACCTGGTCTCGCGGGCCCGCATCGCGATGACGAAGATCGTCGCCCAACTCTCCGACGACGACATCGCGGCCGTGTCGGCCTATCTGCAGTCCATCGGTGCCGGCGGCGCCGCCCCCGCGAAGCTCAAGGCCACCGGCGAGAAAGTGGCTGAGGTGCCCGGCGTGAAGCTGCCGCCGACGCCGCCGCCCTTCGACGCCCAGGGCGACGCCAAGAACTGCCATTACTCGGTGTGGACCTACGGCTGGTATTGCGGCAGCTTCGTCGATGCGCTGGTCTACCACCTGAAGAACCAATAGCGCGTCGCCTGGCTCGGCTCCACCCGAAGGGCCTTGCCCTGGGGCAACGGCCGCGCCGGGACGGCCCTGCGGCGTCCCGTCAGTGCAGTGCCGCGGGCCCGCCTGCGGCGCCCGCGGCTTCGCCCACAGGCAGCGGGCGCGACAGCACGCTGCCGCCGGTGCCGTGGCTGACGATGAAGCGCCGCAGCGCCCGCACGGCGTCGTTCTCCGCGGCAGGATCGGCCTCGACGACGAACCAGCGCCGCTGCAGCGGCAGGCCCACGACATCGACGGCCACCATCAGCCCGCTCTGCAGTTCGAGCGCAGCCGCGTGCAGGGACAGGAAGGCGAGTCCGAGATTGGCCATCACCGCCTGCTTGACGTGGTCGTCGCCGCTCATCTCCAGGCGCAGCGGCAGCACGATCTGCTGGTCCCGGATGAAGCGCTCCAGCGCCGCCCGCGTACCCGAGCCGGTCTCGCGCAGGATGAACTCGTGCTCACCCAGGGTCTGCGGCGAAACATCGCGCCGCTGCGCCAGCGCATGTTCCGGCGCAGCGACGATGCCCAGTGGCTGGGCGGCGAAGTCTTCGGCCTGCGCGGCCAGATCGGCCGGCGGCGAGCCCATGATCGCCAGGTCCACGCGGCCGCTGCGCAGGCCTTCGAGCAGGCCGTCGCGGTTGGCGACGACGATCTGCAGGCCGAGCTCGCGGTGAAACTCGCGGAACCGGGCCAGCAGGCGCGGCACGAAGTACTTTGCACTGCCGACCATGCCCACCGTGACCCGCCCGGTCGCGCGCTTGCGCAGTTGCGACATCGCCTGGTCGGCATGGTCCAGCGCCTGCAGAACCTGCTGCACATGCACCAGCAGCAGGGCGCCGGCCGGTGTCAATGACACCGTCTTGGCATGGCGGTCGAACAGCGGCATGCCGGCGGCCAGTTCGAGCTCCTTGATCTGCAGCGAGACGGCCGAGGGCGTGAGGTGCAGTTGCGCCGCTGCGTGCAGGAAGCTCAGGTGGCGCGCGGCGAGCGCAAATGCACGCATCTGCCTGACGGTGGCGCCGCGCATTCAATGACCTGCTGCGTTGGACGGGGCGCGCCGTCTCGGTCCGGTACTGCACTGCAACATCATACGAATGAGGTTTGTTCAACTCAGAGGCTTGAATTGCTCACTTTACTAACGCTGATTGCAACGGCAATCTAAGCCCCGAGCGAATGAGTTTATCCATTCGATGGCGGCGCGGTGCGGCGGCCGGGGTTGCGATTTACCCCTAGGCAAGGCCGCGCGCCTGGTACGGGCGAGGCGGCGGCCACGGTGGCCTAGTCACCGAGCTCCACCGTCCGGAAGACAAGAAGATTCGGAGACGACATAAGTGCACACCCGTGCGATCGCTGCTTCAGGCCTGCGGTGCCCGCGGCGCTGCCGTGTCCGGTGTTCCAGATTCGGGACGGCGGTCGCCGTGCCCGTGGTTCGCGCTTTGAAAAACCCCAGCAGGAGACAGGCGACATGAGTCAGAGCAGTCACAGCAGAAGAGACTTCCTCAGCCTATCGGGCAAGGCCGGGTTCTCGACCCTGGTCGCCAGCGCCGCAGGCATCAACCTGGGCGTCATCGACGTCGTGCATGCGCAAACCAGCGGCGCCTTCTCGCCGTTCCGGTTCGCGATGATCTCCGACTCCCATCTCTTCAGCGAGGCCGACCACAAGTTCGACCGCCAGCTCGAAGACGCCGTGGCCCAGGTCAATGCCATGGCAGTCAAGCCCGACTTCGTGCTCTTCGGCGGCGACATCGCGCAGAACGGCACCGAAGACCAGCTGGTCAAGGGCAAGAAGATCCTCTCCAAGCTCAACACCCGGCTGATGGTGATCCCCGGCGAGCACGACTGGTACCTCGACCTCGGCAAGACCTGGAAGGGCCTGTACGGCGTCAACAACAGCGACCACTGGTCCTTCGACCACAAGGGCGTGCACTTCATCGGCCTGAACGGCATCCTGGTGCAGGACTTCTGGACCGCGAAGAACCTCTCGCCGCGCGAGCGCATGGCGGCGATGGAGATGCTCGAAGGGCCGATCGGCGGCCTGTGGGGCGTCGGCCCCGAGCAGCTCGACTGGCTGAAGAAGGACGTCGCCAAGCTCTCGCCTGCGACGCCGGTGGTGATCTTCACCCACGCGCCGCTCTGGGACTACTACCCGCGCTGGAACTTCCAGGAGGCCGACGCGCCGCAGATCCGCGAGATCCTCTCGAAGTTCGTCAACGTGACCTCCTTCCACGGCCACGTCCACCACACCGTCTACAACAAGATCGGCAACCTGTCGTCGATCGGTGCCATGAGCACCTCGTGGCCCTGGCCCTATCCACCGATCGCGCTGCCCTACCCGGCCAGCCAGCAGAACCGCGCCGACCCCGGCAACGAGAAGGACGGCATGGGCACGCTGGCGGCCTCCTTCACGTCCGCCACCGGCAGCAAGGTCGTTCAGTACCAGCCCTTCGAGGACTCGCTGAATGATTTCCTGAAGAACGGCATCCACGCCTGAAGGACCGACCATGAAGCACATGTCCAGGAAGACCCTCATCCTGCCGGCCGTCATCTCTGCGGCCGTGATCGCCTCGGCGTCGGTGATCGCCCGCGAACCCTTCACCGCGGAAGAGCTGGCACGCCAGGACGCGGCGCGGCTCGAGCTTGTCGAGCAGGGCTACGCGCTGTGGCACGGCAGCAAGCCCAGCATGTCCAGCAACGGCCTGGCCTGCGGGAACTGCCATCCCGACACCACGGCGTCGAACCCGCAGACCTTTCCGAAGTACATCGCATCGGTGCGCCGGGTGGTGCAGTTCGGCGAGATGGTGAACTGGTGCATCGAGAACCCGCAGGGCGGCAAGGCGCTGGACCTCGGCAGCAAGGAGATGACGGCGCTGTATGCCTATGCGATGAACATGCACAACGGCATCCCCATCAGCCCCGGCCTGGCGACCGAGCAGACGAAGTCGATACCCGCCAAGTACGGCAAGGGCTTCCCGTCCAAGCCCTCGGGCATCGGCAACGACACGCGGTGAGGCATGCACCGGGCCGGCGCGCTGCTCCTGGCCTGCCTGCTGGTCCCGGCCGCCGCGGCGCAGAACTGCGACCGCGGCGCCGAAACCGCGGGCCTGAACCAGTTCAGTGCGGCCGACGCGGGCACGGTCACCGACGGCCGGTCCCGGCTGACTTGGATGCGCTGCGCGGTTGGGCAGGTCTGGGCGCAGGGAGCCTGTCTGCGCGAGCCGACCCGTCATTCCTGGGAAGAGGCCAGGCAGGTCGCCGCGGCGGTCAACGCCACTGGCGAGTTCTTCTACGACGACTGGCGCCTGCCGACGGTGCGCGAACTGGCCACCATCACGAAGCTGCATTGCCGCGACCCGCGGGCCGACCTGGCGGAATTCCCCGGCACCCGGCCCGACTTCTACTGGACCGCATCGACGAAGCTGATAGACGGTCCTGAACTCGTGGCCTTCGCCCTGAGCTTCGGCCCGCAAGGGGTGCAGCAGAAGCATCTGGAAGAGGCCTGCTATGTGCGCCTGGTGCGGACGGCGGTGAACTGAGTCCCCGACCCACGCAAGACACGAGAGGTGATTTCGATGAAGCGCGACAGAAGAGTTTTCATGATCCATGCGGCCGTCGGCCTGACGGCCCTGGCGGCCGAGTCCGCGAGCCACGCCGCCTACGAGCGCCTGGCGGCCGACGACCCCTACGCCAAGTCGATGGGCTTTCGCCTCAACACCGAGGAAGTGGACCAGGCCA
>CAIWPS010000105.1 GCA_903914615.1 uncultured beta proteobacterium
CGGTCGTGCACCGTGCGCAGGCCCAGCAGCGGCACGCGCGCGGCCGCCAGTTCGATGGCCAGCGGCAGGCCGTCCAGGCGGCGGCACAGGTCGATGGCCAGCGGCAGGTCGGCGTCGCCCAGCTCGTAGTTCGGCGCCGCGCTGCGCACGCGCGAGACCAGCAAGGCCAGCGCGCCGAAACGGCGCGCGTTCGGCGTCTGCGCGTCGGCGGGCACGGCCAGCGGGTTGAGCCGGAACTGCTGCTCCGCCGCCAGGCGCAGCGGCTCCTGGCTGGTGGCCAGCACATGCAGGCCGGACGCGGCGGCCAGCAGCGGCCCCAACAGCGCGGCCACGGCGTCGAGCAGGTGCTCGCAGTTGTCCACGATCAGCAGCGCTTCGCGCCCGGCCAGCGCTGCAGCCAGCGCCGAGGGGCCGGATTCGCGGTCGGAGATGCTCAGGCCCAGGGTCTGCGCGACCGCCGCCACCAGCAGCGCCGGGTCGGCCAGGCCGGCCAGCTCCAGCCACCAGACGCCGTCGCGCCAGCGGTCGGCCAGGCCGCGGCCGACCTCCTGCGCGAGCTGGCTCTTGCCGATGCCGCCGGCGCCGACCACGGTGACCAGGCGCTGCGCGGTCACGCAGGCGCGCAGCGCGCCGAGCTCGTCGTCACGGCCGAACAGCGGCGTCGTCGCTGCCGGCAGGCTGCCGCGCCGGGCAGGGGCCGGCGCCGCCGCCGCCGCACCTTGGCCTTCCAAGGGCAGCACGAAGCGGTAGCCATGGCCCGGCACGGTGGCGATGGCATCGGCCCCCAGCAGCTTGCGCAGCACGCCGACGTGCACGGCGAGGTTGTTGTCCTCGACGACCAGGCCGGCCCAGACGCGCTGCATCAGCGCTTCCTTGCTCACGAGCTGGCCCGCATGCTCCACCAGCGCCAGCAGCACGTCGAAGGCCCGCGCCGTCAGCGCCATGTCGGCGCCACCCCGCAGCAACTGGCGCTCGGCGGGCCGCAGCCTGAAGTCGCCGAAGCGGAACTCGGGCGACGCCGCCGCCGCCATCAGGCGCGTCGCCTTCGGTGCCGCGACGGCGGCGCCGGGCGTCCCGGAACGGGGGCGGGCGGGGGCATGCGGAAGGTGGGGGGCGGCAACGCGGCGGGGAAGGCGTGGCTGCAGTCTGGCACAGCCGGCGGCGGGCTCAGCGCCTGTCGAGCGCCGTGGTCGGGTCGATCACCGCGGCCACCGGCGTGATGCGGTTGGCCGGGAAGCCCGAGCGCTGGGCGTGCTCGCGGATCAAGGCCTCGCTGGGTGCGTTGTAGACGCAGTAGATCTTGTCGCCGGCGACGTAGCTCTGCACCCACTGGATGTCCGGGCCCATGTCGTGCAGCACCTTGTTGGAGGCGCGCGCGGCGTCGCGCAGCTGCTCGCTCGTCATCTTCGACGCGCCGGGGATGTCGCGCTCGATGATGAAGCGCTGCTGCGCCATGGCCGAGGCGCTGGCGAGGACGAGGGTGGCCATCAAGAGATTGCGGATCATGGGGTTCGCTCCTGGAAGGGGTGGTGGCTGGCGGCTCAGGCTTCGGCGGTGGTGGGGTCGATGACCTGGCGCACCTGCGCCACCGCGTCGGCCGGGAAGCCGCCCTGCTGCGCGTGCTTGCGCAACAGCGCCGCGTCGGGGGCGTTGTAGACGCAGTAGATCTTGTCGTCGGTGACGTAGCTGTGCACCCACTGGATGCTGGGCCCGAGGTCGCGCAGCACGCCGCACGAGGTCGCCGAGATGGCCTGCAGCTCGGCGGGCGTGAGCTTGCCGGCGCCGGGGATGTTTCTTTCGATGACGAACTTGGGCATGGAGCACTCCTGTGGGTTTGCAGCCTGCCGACTCCGACCGGCCTGCAGGCATCGTCGCCGCCCGTCCCCCTCGCCGTCCTTTGGCCGGTATGAATTCCAGCTAAATTCGAATGCAGGAGGTGCCGGCTCGCCGCGCCCGTCGTTGGCCGGCAGGCATCCGTCCGCGTCGT
Source organism: uncultured beta proteobacterium (assembly GCA_903914615.1). GTDB lineage: Bacteria > Pseudomonadota > Gammaproteobacteria > Burkholderiales > Burkholderiaceae_C > Rubrivivax. The sequence goes on from CAIWPS010000105.1 coordinate 1,988, forward strand.
GCGGCTCACGCGCCGCTTCAGCAGCCTGCACTTCCCGCGGGCCGCGAACCCTCGTCAGCCGCGTCGGGGCGGGCATCGAGCACGGGGCCGGTGCCGGCAGCGGCGCCCTGGCCTTCGAGCCAGCCGAGCATCGTCGCGTACAGGGCCTGGGCGTCGACGGGCTTGACGATGAAGTCGTTCATGCCTGCGGCCAGGCAGGCGAGCCGGTCTTCGTCGAAGGCGTTCGCCGTCAGGGCCAGGATGGGCCTGGTCTTCCAGCCCGGCAGGGCGCGGATCGCACGCGTGGCCTCCAGGCCGCCCATCACCGGCATCTGCATGTCCATCAGGGCCGCCGCGTAATCGCCGGTGCGGGCCAGCGCCAGCGCCTCCTGGCCGTTGGTCGCGACGTCGGCGCTCAGGCCGACGCCGAAGAGCATCGCCAGCAGGACTTCGCGATTCACTTCGTTGTCCTCGGCGACGAGGACGCGCGCACCGCGGTGGCGGCCGCGCAGCCGCGTCTCGGCCGTGGCCGGGCTGACGCTGCCGTCCGCGGGCAGCACGCCATGGCCCCGCTGCAGCCGGGCCGTGAACCAGAAGGTGCTGCCCACGCCGGGCTGGCTGTGGACGCCGCATTCGCCACCCATCAGGGCCGTCAGCCGGCGCGTGATCGACAGCCCCAGGCCGGTGCCGCCGTACTTGCGCGTGATCGACGCGTCGGCCTGCTCGAAGGCCTGGAACAGGCGCGGGAGGTCGTCGGCCGCGATGCCGATGCCCGTGTCCTCGACCGAGAAGCGCACCAGCAGCTCGTCGCCACGCACTTCCAGCAGCTTGGCGCGCAGCGCGATCGAGCCCGCGGCCGTGAACTTGACGGCGTTGCCGGCGAAGTTCAGCAGGGCCTGCCGCAGACGCGTCGGGTCGCCGCGCAGCCACAGCGGCACGGCGTTGGCGTCGGTCTCGATGCTCAGGCCCTTGGCGCGCGCCGACTCGCCGATGATCGACGCCACGGCGTCGAGCACGGCGGAGAGGTGGAAATGGGTGGTCTCGATGCGGACCTGCCCGGCCTCGATCTTGGACAGGTCCAGGATGTCGTTGATGAGCGACAGCAGGTGCCGGCTGGCACTCTCGATCTTGTCCAGCCGCGCCGCCTGCTGGGGTGTGACGCCGTCGCGCCGCATCAGGTAGTTCAGGCCGACGATGGCGTTCAGCGGCGTGCGTATCTCGTGGCTCATGTTGGCCAGGAACTCGCTCTTGGCGCGGTTGGCGCCTTCGGCGACATCGCGCTGGCGGCGCGTGCGCAGGGCCTCGATGCCGACCGAGATGTTGCGCGCCAGCTCTTCCAGCGGCGGCACTTCCTCGGGGTTGAAGGCGCCGGCCTCGGCGGCGTAGAGCGACAGGATGCCGATGACCTCGTTCGCCGCCCGCAGCGGCAGGGCGATGCTCGACTCGAAGCCGTGGCGCAGGGCCTGTTCGCGCCACGGCGCCATCGCCGCCGCGGTGCGCCAGTCCTGGTTCACCTGGGTGCGCCCCGTGCGCACGGCGACGCCGAAGGGCCCCCGCCCGCTCGGCACGGCCTCGTCCCAGGAAAGCGCGATGGACTGCAGATACCCCGCCGCCGGGCCGGCCCGGGCGACGATGCGGGCCGACTTCTCCGGGTCGCGGTTCGCGAGCACCACGCAGGCCAGCTGGAAGCCCCCCGCCGGCACCACCGCCGCGCACACCTGGTTCAGGTAGCTCGTCTCGTCCTGCAGGTCGAGCAGGCTGATGTTGCCGCTGCCGAGCACGCGCAGGGAGCGGTTGAGCCGCCGCGCGCTGTCCTCGGCCACCTTGAGTTCGGTGATGTCGGCAAAGGTGACGACGACCTGGCTGATCTGCCCCTGCCCATCGCGAAAGGGGTAGGCGTCGACCTGCACCCACACCGGCCGCGGCAGGTCGGCGCGGCGCACGCCCAGCACCAGCTTGTTGATGGCGCTGCCGCGGGCCAGGACCTGCGGCGCCGGAAAGCGGTGCAGCGGCATCGGCGAGCCGTCTTCTTCCAGGAAGCACCAGTGCGGGTCGATCGCGACCTTGCCGCGCATCTGGTCGAGCGTCAGCCCCGTGACGCGGCAGGCCGCCGGGTTGGCGTCGATGATGCCGGTGTCCGGCCCATGGACGATGACGCCGCAGCCGATGTTGTCGAGCAGCGCCTGCAGCCGCTGCTCGTTGTGCTGCGCGGCCTGCTCGGCCGTGGGCTGCGGCGCCGCGGCGTCAGCCCGCGCTTCGGTTGCGACCTGGGCGTCGCGATGCGTTTCGGCCATGTCGCCACCTGCTCCCTGGGTCGACCCACCTTGTGCCGTGGTGCGGGTTCGATGCCGCGCACGCGCCGATTCTGGCATTGCCGGCCAAGCACGGGTGCGGGGCGCGTTGACCACCGAAGATCGAATGCCTGCGCCGGGCTCAGGCAGGCCGCATCAGCCCCCCGCGGCGCCTGCGCCGCGCCCACCGCCGACGCCAGGCTGCCAGTCGCCGCCCAGCGCCTTGACGAGGAAGACCGAGGTCAGCAGCCGCTGGCCTGCCAGCTGCGCCGCCTGGCGTTCGCTGGCAAGCAGCGCCTGCTGCGCGCTGATGACGTCCAGGTAGGCCGTGGCGCCGCCCTCGTAGCGCGCGGTGCTCATCTGCAGCACGCGGCGGGCGCTGGCCACCGCGCGCTCGGCCTGCGCGCTGGCGCCATCCAGCGACTGCAGGCCGCTGATGCCGTCCTGCACCTCCTGCATCGCGGTGAGCACGACGCGACGGTAGTTGGCGGTGGCGCCGGCGTAGCCCGCGCTGGCGAAGTCGACGCCGGCGCGGATGCGGCCGCCGTCGAACAGGGTCTGCGTGGCCGACAGGCCGATGGACCACAGCAGGCTGGGCGCGTCGAGCAGCTTGGACAGCACATTGCTTTCGCTGCCCACCGTGGCGCCGAGCAGGATGCTGGGGTAGTAGGCGGCGCGCGCGATGCCGATCTGCGCATTCGCCGCGGCCATCGCGCGCTCGGCCGCGGCAACGTCGGGGCGGCGTTCCAGGATGTCCGAGGGCAGGCCCAGCGGCAGCGGCGGCGGCAGCACCGTGCGCAGGTCGGCACCGCCCGCGGGCAGGCTGAACTGCGGCGCCGGCACACCCGCCAGCGTGGCGATGGCGTGTTCGTAGACGCTGCGCTGTCGCCGCAGCAGGTCCAGCTGCACCAGCGTCGTGTCCAGCAGCGCCTGCTGCTGCGCCACGTCCAGGCCGGTGGCGGCGCCGCCGTCGTGGCGCGCGCTGACGAGGTCGAAGGCGCGGCGCTGCAGCGCGATGGAGCGTCCCACCACGTCGAGCTCGGTGTCGATGGCGCGCAGGCTGAAGTAGTTGGCGGCCAGGTCGGCCAGCAGCA
>CAIWPS010000106.1 GCA_903914615.1 uncultured beta proteobacterium
CAAGACCGTGCGCGACATCACCTCGCGCATTCTCAAGGCCATGCCCAACAACCTGCGCGTGCTGGAGCTCGCCGGCGCCGCCGAGTACCGCATGAAGCAGTACCTGCAGGCCGAGGCACTGTTCGCGCAGGCCGTGAAGGTGGCACCCAAGCAGTTGCTCGCGCGCCAGATGCTGGCCCAGACCTACCTGCGTTCGGCCCAGCCGGCCAAGGCGGTGGAGCTGCTGCAGCCGATCATCGAATCGGCCCAGGCCGACGGCGGCAGCCTGGCGCTGGCCGGCGAGGCCTACCTGCAGGTCGGCGACAACAAGCGGTCCGAGGACGCCTTCGCCCGCGCCGTCAAGGCGGCACCGAACAGCGCCGCGGTGCGCACGTCGGCCGCGGTGGCCACGCTGCTGCGCGGCGGCACGAACGCCGCCATCAGCGAGCTCGAAACCATCGCCAGCGGCGACGACAGCCCGCGCGCCGACCTGGCGCTGATCAGCGCGCGGCTGCGCCAGAAGGACATCCCCGGCGCGCTCAAGGCCATCGATGCGCTGGAGAAGAAGCAGCCCGACCAGCCGATGCCGCTGAACCTGCGCGGCCGCGTGCTGCTGCTCAAGCAGGACTACGCCGGAGCAACCCGTGCCTTCGAGGCGGCGCTGGTCAAGGACCCGGCCTACTTCCCGTCGGTGGCCAGCCTGGCCGCGATCGACCTCGTGGGCGGCAAGCCCGACATCGCGCGCCAGCGCTTCGAGAAGTTCCTGCAAACCCAGCCCAAGAGCTACCAGGCCAAGCTGGCCATCGCCGAGCTGCAGGCACGCACCGGCGCACCGCCCGACGAGGTGACGAAGACGGTCCGCGAGGCCGTCAAGCTCAACCCCAGCGAAACCGGGCCGCAGCTGGTGCTCATCGAACGGCTGCTTGGCGCCAAGGACGACAAGGGCGCACTGGCCGCCGCCCAGGAAGCGACCGCGGCGCTGCCCAACGACCTGCAGATCATGGACGCGCTCGGCCGCGCCCAGATGCTTTCAGGCGACCTGCAGCGTGCGACCTCCACGTTCACGAAGCTTTCAGGGCTGCAGCCCCGCAACCCGACCTACGAGCTGCGGCTGGCCGACGTCTACGTCATGAGCAAGGACTACCGCGCCGCCGCGGCCTCGCTGCGGCGCGCGCTGGAGATCCGGCCCGACCTGGTGGCCGCACAGCGCGGCATGGCGATGCTGGCGGTGCTGGACAAGCGCCCGCAGGAAGGCATCGAGATGGCGCGCAAGCTGCAGCGCGAGCATCCCAAGGACGCCACCGGCTTCACCCTCGAAGGCGACATCGAATCGGGCCGCAAGAACTGGGACGCCGCCGCGACGGCCTACCGCTCGGCGCTGCAGCTGGTGAAGTCGCCCGAAGGCGCCATCCGCCTGCACAGCGCCCTGCTGGGCGGTGGCAAGGCGGCCGATGCCGAGCGGATGGCCGCCGACTGGCGCAAGGAATTCCCCAAGGACGCCGCCTTCAGCTACTACCTCGGCGACGTCGCTCTGAGCCAGAACAAGCTGGCGCTGGCCGAGGCCAACTACCGCGCCGTGCTCGAGGTGCAGCCGCAGAACGCGCTGGCGATGAACAACGTCGCCTGGCTGATGGTCAAGCAGGGCAAGCCGGGCGCCGTGGACCTGGCACAGAAGGCGGTGGCGCTGGCCAGCGACAAGGCCGCGCTGCGCGACACCCTGGCCACGGCGCAGGAGGCCGACAACCTCATCCCGCAGGCCATCGAAAGCCAGAAGCGCGCGGTGGCCCTGGCACCCAAGGACGCCAGCCTGTCGCTGCACCTGGCGCGGCTGTACATCAAGCAAGGCGACAAGCCGCGCGCGCGCGCCGAGCTGGAAGCGCTGGAAAAGCTCGGCGACGGCTTTGCCGGGCAGGCAGAGGTGGCCAGCCTGCTGAAGTCGCTCTAGGCACGGCGATGCGACGCCGCCCGCTGCTCGCCGCCCTGGCCGCGGCCTGGTCGGTGGGCGCCCGCGCCGGCCTGCCCGAGGTCGTCCAGCGGCTCAAGCCCTCGGTGCTGCCGGTGGGCACCTACGGCGCCACCGACAGCCCGCGCTTCGGCTTCCGCGGCACCGGCTTCGCCGTCGGCGACGGCAGCCTGGTGGCGACCAACTTCCATGTCCTGCCCGACAACGCGGGCGCCGAAGGCGGCCCGCAGATCGTCGTGCTGACCTCGCGCACCGAAAGCGTGGGCCAGCTGCGCCATGCCCGCGTCGTCGCCACCGACCGCGTGCGCGACCTCGCGCTGCTGCAGATCGAGGGCGCCCCACTGCCGCCGCTGGTCCTGGCCGAACCGGGCGAGGCACGCGAGGGCCAGGCCATCGCGCTGATGGGCTACCCGATCGCCGGGGCGCTGGGATTCGCGCCCGTCACCCACCACGGCATCATCGCCTCGATCACCGTGGCGGCGCTGCCCGCCCCCAGCGCACGCCAGCTCGACCCGCGTGCAGTGACGAGGCTGCGCGAAGGCAACTTCGAGGTCTTCCAGCTCGACGCCACGGCCTACCCGGGCAACAGCGGCGGCCCGCTCTTCGACGCCGAGACCGGGCGCGTGCTGGGCATCGTCAACATGGTGCTCGTCAAGGCCGGGCGCGAGAGCGCACTCAGCAGCCCCACCGGCATCAGCTACGCGGTGCCGATCGAGAACCTGCGCGAGCTGATGCGCACGCGCTGAGCGCGCGACCAGCGGCGGCCTGGGCTAGACCTTGTAGTAGTCGCGGTACCAGGCGACGAAGCGCTGCACGCCGGTGCGCACGTCGGTGGCCGGCGCGAAGCCGACCCAGTCGCGCAGTGCGTCGACGTCGGCATGGGTGGCCGGCACGTCGCCGTCCTGCAGCGGCAGCAGGTTCTTCTGCGCCTTCCTGCCCAGCGCGTCCTCGATGCAGCCGATGTAGTCCAGCAGCTGCACCGGGTCGTGGTTGCCGATGTTGAAGACGCGGAAGGGGGCGTTGCTGGTGCCCGGGTCGGGCTGCTCGGACCGGTACGACGGGTTCGGCGCGGCGGGCTTGTCGAGCACGCGGATGACGCCTTCGACAATGTCGTCGACGAAGGTGAAGTCGCGCTGCATGCGGCCGTGGTTGAAGACGTCGATGGGCCGGCCTTCGAGGATGGCCTTGGTGAAGAGGAACAGCGCCATGTCCGGCCGCCCCCAGGGGCCGTAGACGGTGAAGAAGCGCAGGCCCGTGGTCGGCAGGCGGAAAAGGTGGCTGTAGGTGTGGGCCATCAGCTCGTTGGCCTTCTTCGTCGCCGCGTACATGCTCACCGGGTGGTCGACGCTGTCGTGCTCGGAGAACGGCATCTTGGTGTGGCCGCCGTAGACGCTGGAGCTGGAGGCGTAGACCAGGTGCTGCACGCCGCCGTGGCGGCAGCCTTCCAGCACGTTCATGAAGCCGACGATGTTGCTGTCGATGTAGGCGTGCGGGTTCTGCAGCGAATATCGCACGCCGGCCTGTGCGGCGAGATGGATGACGCGGTCGAAGCGCTCGGTGGCGAAGAGCCGCTCCATGCCGGCGCGGTCGGCGACGTCGAGCCTGACGAAGCGGAAGCGCTCGTGCGGCGTCAGCCGCGCCAGCCGCGCCTCCTTCAGGCTCACCTCGTAGTAGTCGTTGAGGTTGTCCAGACCCACCACGTCGTCGCCACGCGCCAGCAGGCGCAGCGTGGTGGTCATGCCGATGAAGCCGGCGGCGCCGGTGAGCAGAACTTTCATGGGGTGGCGGCAGGCGCAGGACGGTGGATTTTCATTCTGGCACGCAGGCCCCGGCCGCCGCCGCTGGCAACGCCGACGCGACCACGCAGCGGCGCGAAGAGTTCACGCCCGCGCCCTGTCGCGCCGGCCTGGCGGATTCGCCTAGAGCAGCTGAACTGCCGTCTCGAACGGCAGCCGCGGTCCGCGCGGGTAGTTGCCGCTGGCGTCGCCGTAGCCCAGGTTGACGAGGAAGTTGGACTTCCAGCGTCCTTCCGGGAAGAACTCGGCGTCGACCTTGGCAGCGTCAAAGCCGCTCATCGGCCCGCAGTCCAGGCCCAGCAGGCGCGCCGCGACGATGAGGTAGGCGCCCTGCAGCGAGCTGTTGCGGAACGCCGTGGCCTGGGTGAGGCCGGCATTGCCGTCGAACATGCCGCGGGCCGCCGGCATCGCCGGAAACTGCGCCGGCAGGAATTCATGGAACTGGGTGTCCATGGCCACGATGGCCACCACGGGTGCCGCCATCGTCTTGTCGGCGTTGCCGGGCGAGAGCGCCGGCTTCAGGCGCTGCTTGGCCTGGGCAGTGCGCAGGAAGACATAGCGGCCGGGCTGGGCGTTGAGCGAGGTGGGGCCCCACTTGAGCAGGTCGTAGAGCTGCTTCAAGGTCTCGTCGCTGACGGCGTCGGGCTTGAACTTGTTGAAGGTGCGGGCCGAGAGGAAGGCCTGTTCGAATGCGAGGTTGGTCATGGCGTGGTGGGTCTTGGGTGGCCGGGAAAACCCGATGGTAGCGACGCGGGCCGCTTCAGGCGCAAAGTGCCCGCGCCATGGCGCCGAAGGCCGGCAGCGTGACGGGGTCGTTGAAGACGTTGGACGCCGCCGGGTGCGAGGCCGTGCGCGCGATCACCACCTCGGCGTCGAAGTCGATGTAGAGCGACTGGCCATGGATACCGCGCGCCATCAGCACGCCCTCGGGGCTCACCCACCACATGCTGCGGTAGGACCAGCCCGGCAGCGTGGCGCGGAACATCTCGGCGCGCGCGAAGGCGGCGCGGTCGCCGCCGCGGCGCAGGTCGGCCAACACAGGCGCCGGCACGCCGCCCGTGCGCAGCCACTCGCCGAAGCGGGCGAGGTCGCGCACGGTGGCGCTCATGCCGCCGCCGCCGAAGGCCGCGCCATGGCTGTCGATGCTCATCGAGGCGTCGCACTCCGCGCCCATGGGCACCCAGATGCGAGCGGACAGCAGGTCGGCCAGGCGGCGCCCGGCGGCACGCTCGACGACCCAGCTCAGCACCTGGGTGTTGATGGTCTTGTACGCGAACGCCGGGCCGTGCTCGCCCTGCTTGCGCACGGTCACCATGTACTCGGCCAGGCTGTGCGGGCCGGTATAGCCCGGCGGCTCGGGCAGCATGCCGCCGGCGCGGCTGAAGGCCCAGATGCTGGCCGCGGGGTCGGTGTAGTCCTCGGTGTAGTCGACGCCGATGCGCATGTCCATGACCTCGCGCACGGTGGCGTCGCCGTAGGCCGAGCCCGCAAGCTCGGGTACCAGGGCCGGCACCGGCGCGGTCTCGTCCAGCGCGCCTTCGTGCACGAGCATGGCCGCGAGCAGGCCGACGAAGGACTTGGTGACCGAGAACAGCGCGTGTTCACGCCGCGGTGCGCCTTCGCCGAAATAGTCCTCGTGGACGACCGCGCCGCGGTGCAGCACGACGACGCCGTCGAAGTAGGTGCGCAGCAGGGCCTGCGGCCAGGTCAGCCGTTCGCCGTGCATCGTCGTCGACTCGACCTTGTCCAGCGGCTGCGGCCGTCGCGGCAGCGCCGGCGGCGGCTCCTCGCCGCGCGCGATGGCAGCAGTGGGCAGGAACTCGCGCATGTGGCTGAAGGCCCAGCGCGACATCGGAAAGCGCATGCGGCTGCCGTCGGCGAAGCGCACGAGCTTGTCGGGCGGCGGCGGCGAGCCCTGCATCCAGCCCATCAGGCGCGGGTCGGTGGCCACGGGGTCGGGCCAGGCTGGAGAGGGTGGCAGGTGGCTCATGGGCGTGAAATCGGCGTGAAATCGGCGTGGGATCGGCGTGGGATCGGCGTCAGGCGGGCGGGTGGTGGGTCGAGTCCGGAGGTCGGGACGGGCCTAACATCGTGCGGCGTCTTCAAGTCAGGATAGCAGGCGAAGATTGCCTGAACACGCGAGAAACACCATGCCCGCCCAAGCACCCGCCGCCACCTTCGCGCCACCCTTGCGCGCCCTCGCCTTCGACGTCTTCGGCACCGTCGTCGACTGGCACGGCGGCATCGCTGCCGAGGCGGCCGCGCTGGCCGCGGCGCACCGCATCGAAGGCGACTGGTCCGCCTTCGCCAACGCCTGGCGCGCCGGCTATGCGCCGGCCATGGACCGCGTGCGCCGCGGCGAGCTGCCCTGGGCGCACATCGACCAGCTGCACCGCATGATCCTGGACGACATCGTGCAGGCGCATGGCCTGGGCGTGTTGAACGAGGCCGAGCGTGCGCACCTGAACCGCGCCTGGCACCGCCTGCCGCCGTGGCCCGACACGGTACCCGGGCTGACGCGGCTGAAGCAGCGCCACACCATCACGACCCTGTCCAACGGCAACTTCTCGCTCTTGACCGAGATGGCCAAGCACGGCGGCCTGCCCTGGGACGGCATCATCTCGGCCGAGCTCTTCGGCCACTACAAGCCCGACCCCGAGGTCTACCTGGGCTGCGCGCGCCTGCTGGACCTGGCGCCGGGCGCGCTGATGCTGGTGGCCTGCCACCCGTCGGACCTGCGCGCCGCGAAGGCCAACGGCCTGCGCACGGCGTATGTGCGCAGGCCGCTGGAACACGGTGTGGGCACGATCGAACCGGCCCGGGTG
>CAIWPS010000107.1 GCA_903914615.1 uncultured beta proteobacterium
CCCTGCACATCGCGTGTAGAGCACTTGCATGAGAACCTCCTGGCGGTTGATGAGCGCCGCAGGCAGTCCTCGTCATCGAAATCTACTAGTCGTGCTTCGGGGCGTGACCGCCCGTTGCCACACTTCGGGGTGCTCGCAGGACTGCGGGTCCAACTACTGAACGGGCTCACGGCACCAAGGAGAGGCCGACCTCGTCAGCAGCGCTCCGATCCATCGTACGACCACACGCCATCGGCCGCACACCACCATCCCCGCTTCATGCCTCGGGGTGGGGTGCGCCGCCCCATGGAAAACTACTGAGGCGTGGGCACAGATCGCGCAGTCAAACCACACACCGTATTGAGGCGAAGCAGTTTCAGTTTGAGATACAGGCAGAAGGACTGGCGGCGCAGCCCTTTTTTCACCCCTACCCAGCTACAGTTTGTAGATGAGCGCCAGCAAAGCCACCAGCCAGCCCAAGAGGCCCCCTGGCCGCCCGCCCTTCACCCCTACCGATGAGCAGCGGGCCTACGTGCTCCGGCACCGCCTGGCCGGCTTCACCGTGGCGCAGATCGCCTGGGGCCTAGGCATCCACCTGCAGACCTTGAAGCGCCGCTGCGGCGCCGAGCTAGAGCACGGCACGCGTGACCTGCTGGGGAAGTTGGCGGCCAAGGCCTACGGCATGGCCATAGCCGGAGACACCCGAATGCTGGTGTTCGTGCTCGGCACCCGCGGTGACTGGCGATAGCGCCCAAGACGTAACGCGCTGTTACCATCCCCGACAGTCAACGAAAAATTACACCACGGGGAGGTGGTCAGCATGGCTCTGCTCAAGTGCGCCGAGTGCGGCAAGAACGTTAGCAGTGAGGCGAAAAAGTGCCCAAGCTGCGGAGCGAAGGTTCGGCTTCCCAAGAAGCCTACATCGCCGATCTTGAAGTTTGCGCTGCTAGGTATCGCAGCGATGGCAATTGTCATCATGTACATGAGTGGGCAGGCCTCGAAAGAAATTGCGCAGGCCGATCAGGACCGACTGGCGGCCATGACACCGGAGAAGCGCAGTACCGAGGTTGCGCGCAGGCAGGCTCAGGCCGCAAGTGCAGCTGCGGCCACGGCAGCGCAGGCCCAGGCCGCATCTGTGGCCGACGCCCTGCTGCACGACGTTGGAATGGCTGAGGTCACCTGCTCCATGTACGCCGAGAAGCGGGCCCATGACCCGAGTTCGGTCGAATGGATAGCGGACGAGAAGAATTTTGCCTACACCTCGAAGGACAGCACTCACGCGACTTCGGTGCAGGCGATGAGAGCAAAGAACGCCATGGGCGCGCTGGTCAGGGGGGCGGTGAAGTGCGCGCTCGTCAAGGACTCGACGGGCTGGAACGTCGCCAAGTTCGAGCAACTCTGATTGCTGGCTGAGAGTCACCATGGCCAGTGATCAAGATGTTGTTGCGGCCTTGGTGGCGGCCATCGACGTTGCGGCTCTGGCGCGCGAGATTGCCCGCGAGCTGGCTGCACGTATGGACCCCGACGCACTGCTAGATGCTGCCGACGTCGGCGCGCTGTTGGGCTTCTCGGCGCGCTCCGTCACCGAGCGATTCGTGCTGGCGCCAGGATTCCCCAAGGCCCTTCGCCTCACCGGGCCAGGTGATACGCGCGCTCACCCGCGATGGAAACGCTCGGCTGTCATGGCCTGGGTGGACGCCCACGAAAACGGCGCCAGCAAGCGCGGCGGCAGGCCCCGCAACCGGGTGGAGTGAGGCCTGCCAGCCGAAGGCTGCATTGCTTGCCCGGCTGCACGTCTCACACAGGTGCCGAGCGGGCCCGTAGGCGGCCCCAGGCTGCGCTCCGGCCGGAGTGCTGGTGGGGTAGTAGCCAACCATACATCGCGGCCGAACTCACCTGGCGCAGAGTAGCGCGGCGCTTGCCCCGCATGCCGTCACCGTGGCTACATGGTGGCTACATGGCCCAAAACCCTGAAGCGAGAACGACCCGAAAGTGAGCCGTCTTTCATAGGTGGAGGCGCGA
>CAIWPS010000108.1 GCA_903914615.1 uncultured beta proteobacterium
CGCTCACCGGCCTGCACAACCGGCGCTACCTGTTCGAGATCGCGCCCGGGCTGCTCGAGCTGGCGCGCCGCCAGAGCAGCCCGCTGTGCGTGGTGCTGATGGACCTGGACCACTTCAAGCTGCTCAATGACACCTACGGCCATGCCGCCGGCGACCTCGTGCTGCAGCGCTTTGCAGTGCTGCTGGCGCAGATCCTGCGCCGCAGCGACGTCGTCTGCCGCCACGGCGGCGAGGAATTCGTCGCCGTCATGCCCGACATCGACGCCGAGGGCGCGCAGCAGGTCATCAACCGCCTGCTCGAGGCCTTCCAGGGCACGCAGCCCGAGCTCGGCCGCAAGCGCCTGCCGCGCGGCTCGTTCTCGGCCGGCATCGCGCACTTCCCGCGCCACGGCAGCACGCTGGAGCAGCTGCTGTCGCGGGCCGACCGCGGCCTCTACGCGGCCAAGAACCAGGGGCGGGCGCGCATCGAGCTGGCGCCGCGCACCGGCTTCGGCACCCTGACCTGATCAGTCCCGCGCACTGCGCGCGCGCCGCGTCAGGATGGTCGGGAAGCTCACCGGCAGCGCGTCGGGAAAGTCGCGGCTGTAGTGCAGGCCGCGGCTTTCGCGGCGCTGCAGCGCCGAGCGCACGATGAGCTCGGCGCAGACCACCAGGTTGCGCAGTTCCAGCAGGTCGCGGTTGACGCGGAAGTTGGCGTAGTAGTCCAGCGTCTCGTCGCGCAGCAGCTTGATGCGGTGCAGCGCGCGTTCCAGCCGCTTGGTGGTGCGCACGATGCCGACGTAGTTCCACATCAGGAGCCGCAGCTCGTCCCAGTTGTGGGCGATGACGACCTGCTCGTCGGCGTCCTCGACCTGGCTCTCGTCCCAGGCCGGCAGGGCCGGCTGCGGCTGCGCGCCGTCGCGGCGGATGCGCTCGGCGCAGCTGCGGCCGAGGACCACGCATTCCAGCAGCGAGTTGCTGGCCAGCCGGTTGGCGCCGTGCAGCCCGGTGTAGGTGGTCTCGCCGACGGCGAACAGGCCCGGCAGGTCGGTGCGGCCTTCGAGGTCGGTGACGACGCCGCCGCAGGTGTAGTGCGCCGCCGGCACCACCGGGATGGGGGCGCGCACGATGTCGATGCCCAGCGAAAGGCAGCGCGCGTGGATGGTCGGGAAATGTTCCTTCAGGAAGGCCTCACCCTTCTCGCGCACGATCGGCCGCGCGTCCAGCCAGACATGGTCCAGGCCGTGCTTCTTCATCTCGAAGTCGATGGCGCGGGCGACGATGTCGCGCGGCGCCAGTTCGCCGCGGGCGTCGTGCGCGGGCATGAAGCGCGAGCCCCCGGGGTCGCCCGGCCCCAGGCTGGGCAGGGTCAGCTGCGCGCCCTCGCCGCGCAGCGCCTCGGTGATGAGGAAGCTGCGCTCCTGCGGGTGGTACAGGCAGGTGGGGTGGAACTGGATGAACTCCATGTTGCCGACGCGGCAGCCGGCGCGCCAGGCCATGGCGATGCCGTCGCCGGTGGCGGTGTCCGGGTTGCTGGTGTAGCGGTAGACCTTGCCGACGCCCCCGGTGGCCAGCACCACGGCGCGCGCCGGCAGGGTCTCGACGCGGCCGCCGTCCATGTCCAGCGCGTAGACGCCGTAGCAGCGAGGGGCCTCGTCGCGGCCGAGGTGGCGCGAGCTCACCAGGTCGACCGCCATCCAGCGCTCGCGCAGCTCGATGCCCGGGTGGGCGCGGGCACGCGCCAGCAGCGCCTCGTGGATGGCCTTGCCGGTGGCGTCGGCGGCATGGGCGATGCGCCGCACCGCATGGCCGCCTTCGCGCGTGAGGTGCAGGCCCAGCGGGCCGCTGGGGTCGGGCGAGAAGGGCACGCCGGCCTCGACCAGCCATTCGATGGCGCGCTGGCTGTGCTCGGCAATGTAGCGGGCGGTGTGCTCGTCGACGAGGCCGGCGCCGGCGTCCTGGGTGTCGCGCACGTGCGAGGCGATGCTGTCGTCCTCGCCCAGCACGCCGACGATGCCGCCCTGGGCCCAGGCCGTGGCGCCCTCGCCCAGCCCGCGCTTGGCGAGCACGATCACCGGCACCTCGTCGGCCAGCTGCAGTGCCACGGCCAGGCCGCCCAGGCCGGCGCCGATGACGACCACGGGCGCAGCGGCGGGGCGAGGGGAAGCTTGGAAGGTCATGGGGCGGGTGGAGCGTGCATTCGTGGCCGGGGCTGGGGATTCTACGGAGCGCCCCACGCCCAGCGGAGGGTGCGGCGGGGCCGCCGGCCACCTATGATGCGCCGATGTCGAGCCGACCCGACGACCCCTCCTGGCAAGACCCGCCTCGCAAGGCGGACCGCAATGAGATGCTGGCGCCCAGCACGCAGATCGTCAGCGACCGCGAGGCCTACCTGGGCCAGGGCCGCCACGATGTGGGCCGCCGCATCTCCAAGGACCAGGTCGAGCTCTTCATCACCGCCGACGTCGCCGGCTCGCTGCAGCAGGAGTTCGTGCGCCACCAGCCCGAATTCATCGCCGTGCACGACATCGGCACCAGTGCCTCGCTGCGCCTGCTGGCGAGCCTGGCCGGTGCCAGCGGCGCGCCGGTGCAGCGGCTGTCCATCCGCCGCCAGGGCCATGGCGTGGCGCTGGCGGTGCTGCAGTTCGTCGAGGTGCCTCTGGCCGGCGGCACCGCCGTGCGGGTGTATTCCACCGACCTCAACGCCGACGCCGCCACGCGCACGCAGGTGGCGCGGGTGCTGCTGGCCCACAGCCTGCTGGGCGTGCTGATGGTCGGCGAACTGCCGCCGCATGCGCTGACCGGCCAGCTCATGCCGCTGCACGAGTCCCTGCTGCGCGGCCCCTGGCCCAACCGCGACCTGCTGATGGTGCCGCTGGGCTCGGGCACGGCACTGGCGGGCCAGGCCGCCGGCCTGGCCGGGCAGAGCGCGGTGCGCGTCCACGTCACGCCGCATGCCGCCAAGCCCCGCCAGGCCTGGAACTTCATCGGCGGCTCCTGGAACCGGCTGCATGGCGGCGCCAGCGGCGAGCGCACGCTGCGGGCCGACCTGTCGCAGGCGGTGCCGCCGCCGGCGGTGCCTGCCAACGAGGCGCCCACCGAGCCGATGGGCCTGCAGCCCCTGACGCCGGGCGTCATCGCCGGGCGCAGCGCGGCCGCGGCGCCCCTGCTGGCACCCACGCCCATGCCGGTGCCCGGCGCCAGCGGCTGGCCGGACTATGCGGCGCGCTGCGCGGCGATCAAGGGCGCGCTGAGCTGCTGCGTCTTCGACACCCAGAACCAGCAGGTGATGGCCCATGCC
The DNA here is from genome assembly GCA_903914615.1 of uncultured beta proteobacterium. GTDB lineage: Bacteria > Pseudomonadota > Gammaproteobacteria > Burkholderiales > Burkholderiaceae_C > Rubrivivax. The sequence continues at coordinate 3,281 of CAIWPS010000108.1, forward strand.
GGCGGCGCGCCGGCGGCCGAGCGCCTGGCCCTGCAGGGCGCTGCCCTGCTCGAAGGCATGCACGCCGCCGCGCGCGCTCTCGGCCTGGGCCACGCCCGCGCCGAGGCCGCCATCACCGTCGCCGGCCACCACCTGCTGCTGCGCCCGGTGCCCGGCCACCCCGGCATCGCGGTCCACCTCGTGCTGTCGTCCAGCACCGGCAACCTGACGCTGGCGCGCATGCAGCTGGAACGCCTGGAAGCACCGGCCTGAACAGGCGCAAGGCCCGCGGCGGTCGGGCGGCCTTAGCATTGCGGCCTTCGCCAAGCGGGCCGCCCATGACATCCACTTTCAAGATGCGCACTTCCACCTTCGCTCTCGC
>CAIWPS010000109.1 GCA_903914615.1 uncultured beta proteobacterium
CCACCTCCTCGCGCGTGAAAAAAGTCCCGCCGCCGGGGGCGGAGACGCTTTCAGGGTTCGAAAGGCTCAAGTTTCGTACCGCGATGACGAATTGCATGGCAAGGCGGTCCGTCGACCGCCCAGGATGGATGCCAGCCATGATCCCCGCCGTCGTTTCGAGCATGTCAGCTGCCGCCGGCAGGGGTGCCGACGGCGATCCCACGCTTGCCGAACTCAGCAGGCAGATGCAGTCGCTGCAGCAGAAGCTGTCGGTGGCGCAGAAGGACACCACGCCACCGCGTGGCGCGCAGGCGGCCTCGATCACCGGCGAGATCGTCAACGTCCAGGCGCAGATGGAAAGAATGATCCTCGAGGCCCAGCTGGCCAAGCTGCGCGCCAGCATCAACGCCGCTGCAGGCGCCGATGCGGCCGGCAGCGCGGCCGGCAGCGGTGGCGACGCCGGCGGCAGCAGCCCCGGAACCCCGGGCGCGAGCGCGGCCGCCTCGGCCTCGGGCGGCAGCACCGGCAACGGCAGCTCCGGATCCCCACCGCACCCCGGCGCGGCCCACGCGGCGCGCGGCGCTGCCGCGCGCTACCAGTCGGCGCCGCAGCAGCTGGCCCAGATCGACGAACGGGCCTGAGCCCGGCCGCAGGGCGGCCGCGCCGGCTTCAGTTCACTTCAAGATCAGCAGCGGCAGCCGGCAGCCGGCCAGCACGGCCTTGGTCTGCGAGCCGAAGAGGAACTCGCCGAAGGGCCCGCGCCCTTCCGTCACCATCAGGATGAGGTCGCAGCCCAGGTCTTCGGCCGCAGCGATGATGGCGCGGTCCACCCGCGAGGCGCGATGGCACAGGCCTTCGTAAGGCACGCCGGCCTCCTGGGCGCAGTGCTCGAAATGCACCAGGGCCAGGCGCGGGCTGGTCGCCGGCGCCTCGGCGGCGTCGCCGTCGTCGGGGACCTCGCTGCCGTGGGCGTCCTGGCGCCAGAAGGCGCGCGAGGTGGGTTCCACGGCGAAGCCCACGATGGCCGCGCCGAGTTGCGCCGCCAGCGCGATGCCGGCCTGGATGGCCTTGTCGGAAAGCTTGCCGCCGTCGACGGGAACAAGGATGCGCTTGATCATGGCGAAAGGCGGGGGCCGGCGGCCTGGGCGCGGCGCCCGGTCAGGCAATGTGCCGGTGCCCGCGCCGCTGCTGTTTGACCTGGGGCAAGGTCGCGCGGCGAGGCAGGGTATGCCGTGGCCCCTCAAGGCGCGCCCGACCAGGCCGATAGGCTAGGGAACAGCCCGGCCACCCGAGATGCGCATCGACCGACCCGACGCCCGAAGCCCCGCCTGCGCCTGCGCCCTGCGCGCCCGCCCGCGGCAGGAGCGCACCCATGATCGACCGTGACATCCACCGCGCCCGCGCGCTGCTGGTGGAGGGCAACGCCCTGCTGCGCAGCGTGGCCGCGGCGCAGCTGCGCGACCTCGGCGTCGGCAAGGTCACGCAGACCGGGCGCGCACAGGAGGCACGGCTGCTGCTGGAGCGCGAGCCCTTCGAGATCGTGATCTGCAGCCGCGAGCTCGAAGGCTCGCAGGAGTCGGGGCAGAACCTGCTCGAAGAGCTGCGCCGCGAACGCCTGCTGCCGTACAGCACGGTGTTCATGATGGTGACCTCGCAGGTCAGCTACCTGCAGGTGGTGGAGGCGGCCGAGGCTTCGCTGGACGGATTCCTGGTCCGCCCCTACAACACCGCCCTGCTGGCCGAGCGGCTGGGGCAGGCGCGGCAGCGCAAGCGCGAACTGGCGCCGGTGCTGCAGGCGCTGGACGAGGGCCAGCCCGAGCTGGCGCTGGTCCACGCCATCCGGCGCTTCCAGTCGCAGCAGCCGCACTGGGCCTACTGCGGTCGCCTGGCCGCCGAGCTGCTGCTGCGCCTGGACCGCCCGGCGCAGGCGCGCCAGGTGTTCGAGAAACTGGCGCTGGCCTCGGGCAACGCCACCTGGGCCCGCCTGGGCGGGGCGCGTTCGCTCATCGCCCTGGGCGACAACGGCGCGGCGCGGCAGCTGGTGCAGGCGGTGCTGGACGCCGACGCCGGATCGGCCGACGCGCACGACCTGCTGGGCCGCCTGCTCGTCGACCAGTGCGACTTCGACAGCGCGCTGGGCGAATACCGGCGCGCCGCCGAGCTGACGCCGGGCTGCCTGCTGCGCGCCCAGCACGCCGGGGCGCTGGCGTTCTACCAGGGCCAGGCCGCCGATGCGCTGCAATGGCTGGAGCACGCCGTCGCGATGGGCGTGCAGTCCCGGCTCTTCGACGCCCTGAGCCTGCTGCTGCTGGCCATGCTGCACCACGACC
>CAIWPS010000110.1 GCA_903914615.1 uncultured beta proteobacterium
CCACTTTCCCGCCGATCTGGTCTCAGATTTGTGCCCAGGTGGTGAAATAATGGCCACCGCGAGACTTCCTTCGGGGGCGCCCAGGTCACCTGCGGCACCGAGCCGATCATCCACGCTTGAACATGCATTTCGCTACCCCTTGTTCGACGAGTCGCTAGGGTCTCCTTTCTGAGAGGTCGACGCCACTGGGCACCTGTTCAGTCCGATGAGCATGATTTCTCACCAAGACTACCTGGATGTGGCGAGTTCGCGCGACGTGGCGACGTTCAAGAACCGCCTCGTCTCGTTCGCCCAGCGGCTCGATTTCCCGCTGGTGAACGCGACCCTGGTGGTGGAGCGGCCCGGTGGGCAGCCCGTCATCGTCGGCCTGCGCAACACGCCCGAGTCCTTCGCCACCCAGCCTTCGAGTGCTGACACCATCAAGCGCGACCCCGTCATCCGCCGCCTGAAGCGGATGCGCACGCCGTTCATCTACGACCAGGCACTCTACGTCAACGAGGATGCAGGAGATCTCTGGGAGGACCAGGCGCCGCACGGGTACCGCACCGGCATCTCGATGGCCTTGCACATGGACGGCGGACGGCACTTCCTGATGGGCGTGGACCGCCCGGATCCTCTGCCCAAGGGCGGCGACCGGCTGATCCGGCTGATGGCGGACCTGCAGCTGCTGGCGGTCTTCGCGCAGGAGACTGCCGTCCGGCTGTTGATGCCGGCGCCGCCAGAAAGCGTCGGCATGCCGGTGCTGACGCCGCGCGAGCAGGAGATCCTGCAGTGGACGCGGGACGGCAAGAGCAACTTCGTGATCGGCCAGTTACTCAACATCGCGCTGAGCACGGTGAACTACCACCTGGCCTCGGCGATGAAGAAACTCGGCGTGACCACCAAGCACCAGGCGGCCGCGAAGGCCGACGCGCTCGGGCTGCTCTAGAGGGCCGTCACTTCAGGACGGCCGCGCAGCCACACACGCGGCGGCGCCGGGCTCAGGGACTTGCTGATGGGAATGCGGCAGCGCTCTCGCACCGCCGGCATCGGCTGGCGGGCGCGCCGACCGGTTCGCGGGTTACCAGCCGTCGCGGGGGAACGGAGCCAGGTCGAGCAGGGCGAGGATGAGGTCCCACATGGTGTGCTTTCTAGGTGAAATGCGAACGCGGGCCGCGAACAACGCAATTTCACCAGCCCCCGCGCGCCGTGAATACTGCACACCTGTTCAGTCTTGAGCCTCGGCTTGGCGCCCCCGCACGTTCAGCCGGCTGGAGGATCTTTGACCGGGTTGCGGGCCGGCCGCCACGCGAGGCCGGCCGGCGAACATCGCCTGCAGGACCATCAGATGGAGGCCGCGGGCTCGATGGCAAGGCCTGGGTCGGACAACGGGGACCTTCGCCGGGCCTTGGCGCATCGGGTCAGACCCAGCCGCGCACCCGCATCTCGGCCTCGGCGCGCGCGGCATCGGTGAATTGCAGCGCCTGCCAGCCGGCGGCGCGGGCTGCGAGCACGTTGGGGCCGTGGTCGTCCAGGAAGACCAGCGCCTGGGCCTCCGCGCCGAAGCGCTGCTGCGCCAGCGCGTAGATCGCCGGCTCGGGCTTGATGAGGCCCTCGCGGCACGAGAAGATGCCGCCGCGGAAGCAGGCGAAGAAGTCCTCGCGGGGCTCGACGATCGCGGCATACGGCGTTGGCATGTTCGACAGGAAGTAGAGCTCGCGCCCGGTGTCGTGCAGCCGCCGCAGCAGCGCCACGCTGTCGGGCAGCGGCTGCAGGCTCTGCGGCACGGCGTCGACGACGCGACGCACGTCGTCGGCGCCCAGCCCCGTGCGCGCGGCGATGCGCGGCACCAGCGCGTCGGCGTCGAGCGTGCCACGGTCGAACTCGCCCCAGTCGCCACCGTAGCCCTGGACGAAGCGCTGCCCCCACAGCGCCGCGCTGGCCGCGTCGTGGGCCTGTGCCGGAAGCAGGCGCTGCAGCAGTTCGGCGGGCTGCCAGCGCAGCAGCACGCCACCGAGGTCGAAGACGAACTTCAAGCCGGCGCGTTCAGGCCAGCAGCCGCGCCAGCAGCCCGGCCGTGCTGGGGTCCAAGCCGGCGAGGTCGCCCGAGCTGAAGCGCGGCAGCAGCCGGTTGCACAGCGCCTTGCCCAGCTCCACGCCCCACTGGTCGAAGCTGTTGATGCCCCAGATGGCGCCGCTGCAGAAGACGCGGTGCTCGTAGAGCGCGATCAGCGCGCCCAGGGACTGCGGCGTCAGGCGTTCCAGCACCAGCGTCGTGCTCGGCCGGTTGCCTGGGAAGCTGCGGTGGCGGGCCAGCACGGCGCGGTCGATGTCGGCGGCGGCCGTCGGCGCGGTCTCGGTCGCGGCTTCGGCGGCGGTCTTTCCCAGCATCAGCGCCTGGCTCTGCGCCAGGCAGTTGGCCAGCAGCATGTGGTGCTGGCCGTCCAGGCCGTGGCTGGGCGTCTTGATGGCGATGAACTCGACCGGGATCACGTCCGTGCCCTGGTGCAGCATCTGGAAATAGGCATGCTGGCCGTTGGTGCCGGGCTCGCCCCAGACCACCGGGCTGGTGCCGAAGGGCAGCGGCCGGCCCTGCAGGTCCACGCGCTTGCCGTTGCTCTCCATCTCGAGCTGCTGCAGGTAGGCCGGCAGCCGCGCCAGCCCCTGGTGGTAGGGCGCCACGCTGCGGCTGGTGAAGCCGTGGAAGTTGCGGTACCAGACGTCGAGCAGCCCCAGCAGTACCGGCAGGTTGCGTTCCAGCGGCGCCTGCGCGAAGTGCAAGTCCATGGCGTGCGCGCCGGCCAGCAGGGCGCGGAAATGCTCGGCCCCGACGGCGACGGCGATGGGCAGCCCGATCGCGCTCCACAGCGAATAGCGCCCGCCCACCCAGTCCCAGAAGCCGAAGGTGGTGCTGATGCCGAACTCGGCCGCCGCCTTGACGTTGGTGGTCGCGGCGACGAAGTGGCGCGCGATGTCGCGCCCGCCCTGTCCGATGTACCAGTCGCGCGCCGTCTGCGCATTGGCCATCGTCTCCTGGGTCGTGAAGGTCTTGCTGGCAATGATGAAGAGCACGTGCCGCGCGTCCAGCCGGCGCAGCAGCGGCGCGATGTCGTGGCCGTCGACGTTGCTGACGAAGTGCATGCGCTTGCGCGGGTGCGACCAGGGCTGCAGCGCCGGCACCACCATCTGCGGCCCGAGGTCGCTGCCGCCGATGCCGATGTTGACGATGTCGGTGATCTCGGCGTCGCCGCGCACCTGTTCGGCATGCGCCAGCATGGCGTCGAGCACGCTGTGCACGCCCTCGCTGTGCGGGCCCTGGCCGCGCGGCGCGCGCAGCGCGGTGTGCAGCACGGCGCGGCCCTCGGTGGTGTTGATGGCGTCGCCGCGCAGCATGGCGTCGCGGTGCGCCGGCAGGCCGCATTCGCGCGCCAGGTCGAGCAGGAAGCGCAGCGTCGCGGTGTCGAGCAGGTTCTTGCTCAGGTCGGCGAAGACCTCGGGGGCCTCGAAGCACAGCGCGGCATGGCGGCCGGGGTCGCGCGCGAAGGCCTCGCGCAGGTCGAAGCCGCGGCCGTGGGCCTCGAAGTGGCCCTGCAGCGCGGCCCAGGCCTGGGTGGCGTCGCAGCGCATCATGGCCGTAGCCCCGGGGCTGTGGCGGCGGTCGGCGTGGGGCAGGCTGGCTGGTTCATGGCGCCGTGGCTCGAAGTCGGGTGCGAAGGACCGATTAGACCCGAGCCTGCGGCGGTGCTGCAGCGGGCTGGTTTCAGCGCGGTTTCGCCAGACCCCGGCTGCGGCGCCGCTGGCGGTGGTGCCGCCGGCCGTGGGCGCCTGGCGCAAGGAAGG
>CAIWPS010000111.1 GCA_903914615.1 uncultured beta proteobacterium
CATCGGCCGGCCGCAGGGCGATGCCGAGCTGCTGCGGCTGGCCGCGGGCTACGAGGCCCTGGTGGGCGAGATGCTGGCGCGCCGGCCGCCCGCGCCCGACTGAAGCGCAAGCCGCACGGCGCCTTCAGTGGATGCCGTTGATGGGCCCCGTGACCGTCGCGGCGCCGCCCAGCCCGGCGCCGGGCGCGGTCATGCCGTTGAACAGGAAGTACATGTCGTGGCCGAAGAAGGTCGACAGGCCGAAGGCGATGGTGCCGCCTCCGCCGCCGGTGCTGGTGCTGCTGTCGGCGCCGCCCACGTTGCTGACCGCGATGGCCGCGGTGCCATAGACCGAGCTGGCATCGACGACGGTGTAGGGCAACGTGCCCACGGCGGCGCTGGTGCCGGTGTTGGCCAGCGTGAAGGCCAGGCTTTGCGGCGACCCCGGGCAGTAGTAGCCGGCATAGAAGCCGTTGCCCGGGCAGGCCGTGAGCTGGGGGTCGGCGGCGTCGTCGAAATAGACGACGTCGGTGCCGCTGTCGATGTAGGCGATGGACCAGGTGCCGCCGATGGCCGCCGCGAAGGTGCCGCCCGTGGCGCTGAGCGTGCCGTCGTTGACGATGGCCAGCGTGCCCGCCGGCGGCGTGTTGTTCGACTGGGTGGCCACGCCGAAGGTCAGCGTACCCACCACCACCGTGGTCGAGCCCGCCGAACCGACGGCGGGCAGGCTGAGCACGACGCCGTTGTTGTCGCCGCTGAACTGCGTCACCGTGTTGGGCATGCCTGGGTAGCTGTTGTCGGCGCTGCAATTGCTGCCGGTGGCCGCCTGGCAGTCGTAGTACAGCGAATAGTTGTCGGCGACGTCGAAGCTCACGCCCAGCAGGCCGTTGCCGCCGAAGAGCTGCGTCGTGTCGGTCTGCGTGCCGCCCTGGTTGCTGCAGCCGCGCGGCACCGCGTAGCCCGGGGCGCCGAAGACCTGCAGCTGCGTGCTGCCGACCTTCTTGCCGGCGATGTAGACATCGGCGCTGACCACCGGCCCGTAGACATACGACGAGACATAGGCCTCGCATTCGGTGAGCACGGTGCCGGCCGCGGCGCCGGCCATCACCGGCAGGCCGCCGCTGCCCGGCTGCAGGGACGCGTTCAGCGCCGAGGCCGCGATGCGCAGGCCGGTGGAGCCGGTGTCCAGGATGACGTGGTCGATGGTCTGGCAGTTCGTCGTGCTGCCCGGGGCGCAGACCTGCACGCTCACGTAGGGCGTGTTGGGCACGTTGGCGGCGCCCACGGTGCCACCGGCGGCGCAAGGGAAGCCGTCGACGAACAGCGGCGCGACGTTGCCGCTGCCGATGGAGGTGCTGCCGTCGCAGGCCATCGCAGTGGGTGCAGGCGTTGGCGTGGGCGTCGGCGTGGGCGTCGAGCTGATGCCCGTGGTCGGCTCGCTGCTGCCGCCGCCACCGCCGCAGGCCACGACCAGCAGCGTGAACAGCAGCGCGCAGGCCGCCCGCAGGGGGATGAGGTGGAGCTTCATGCTTCAGCGCGCCGGCACGGCCAGCGGCCCGGCCAGCGAGGCCGGCAACTGTGCCGGCAGGTGCGCCGTGCCGCTGAACCAGCGGCTGTGCAGGGCGCTGTGGATGACGAGATCGCTCGCCACCAGGTCGGCCCGCCGCGCCGTGGCGCGCGCGCCGCCGGCCGTCGCCACCATGCGGCCCTGCCAGGCGCCGAGCAGGCGCGCCATGTCGGGCCGGTGGCCCTTGCCCGACCAGGTAACCTCGAAGACCCGCCCAGCCGCGTTGACGAACTCGTGCACGACGAGGCCGCGCGGCAGCTGCAGCGCGTAGTCTGTGTAGCCGGATGCGGCCGACACCGCCAGGGCCGCGCCCCAGGCGGCCTGGTCGACCGCGACGCTGGCGGCGTCACCCCCCAGCGCGGCCTGCGCATAGGCCGGGGCCAGCACGATGGCCCCGGCACAGGCGGTCGCGCGCCACCCGGCACCGCCCGCCGGGCGTCGCTTGAAATCCGACCTCATCATCGTGTATTGCGCGGGAAACCCCTGGCTTCAGCCATGGGGAGGCAGAGCGTGCCCAGTCGAGACGGCCGTGGCCGTCGAGACCTCGCCAGCTTCCCGCGTCTTGTTGTCTGCTCGGGTTGAAGGAGTGGCTTGTTGGGCATACGCGTAGCCGTCTCCGCGCATCAGGACCACGCAGTGCTTATGGCTGATGCCCTGAACGACGCGCGCGGCCGTCTGGATGTTGAAGCTGCCGCTGGCGCGAACGGCCACCCGGCCGGCGTGCACGCCGGCCTTCCTGGAGCTCGCCGGCACCGTGGCACGAACCATGTCGCCGGTGCGGAAGCCGTGAACGCTCTTGCTGCGCATGAGGTAGCCGCGGGGGAATCCCGCGGCGTTCACGCGCGTGCGGCAGCGTGAGCCGCGGCCGCAGCACTTGACCTGCAGCGCCGGCTGCGCGGGCCCGCGCACGTCGTGCACCGCGCCGACGCAGGCGGCGTCCAGCGCATGCCTCTTGGGGATGCCCAGGCGCGTTCGGTTGAACTTCGTTCGGCCGCCCGAAGCGGCCTCCACAGGCAGGCCCGTGCGCTGCAGCGCCTGGTACAGCGCCCAACGGGTGCTGTTCACTGCCGCGGCGTCGCGCAGAGGGGCCTTCGCTTGCGCGAGGATGCGGCGCAGCCGCACCGGGTCGCGCGCGAGGAACTCCCTCACATCGCGGCTCGCTTTGCACTCGTTGCACGGCCGGCAGGCCAGCGCAAGATTGCTCACTCGATTGGAGCCGCCTCTGCTGCGCGCGAGGATGTGGTCCTTCTCGAAGGGGACGTTCTGCGCGTCGCAGTAGGCGCACGTGCGGTCCCATTTGGCGAGGAGGTACTCGCCCACCTCGTACCCGGCGAGCGTGCCGCGCTGGTACTCCACGCCCTCGATGGTCTGGCCATCTTGCGCGGCCTGCATCGCCTGCATGTCGAACCGCACGAGTTCCTGCGCGATGTGCGTCACGGGGGCGAGCCGGCGCAGCCGGCGAACCCACGTCATCGTGGTCAACACGCGGTGCTGCAGGCTCGGCGCGAGCCAGCCTTCGGGTCGCTTGCGGTTGTCGAACCGCGGTGCGCGGTAGCGCAGCTTGCGGCTGCGCCGGCCGCGGCGCAGCGCGGCCCTGCCCTGCAGGTCCTGCCTGATCTGCGCGCCGCGGTGCGCGAGCTCCATCAGGAAGCGGATGTGCATCACGGGTTCGCCCTCGTCTTGCTGCGCCTCTTGCGCCTCTCCCGAGGCTTCCGAGGCTCCCTTGGTCTCGACCCGGGCGATCGCAAGACCTGTGGTCTTGCTGCCCGGGTCGAGCGACAGGCGCAGCGGCTGCAGCACGCAGTCCTTCAGGCGCAGATCGACGATCCTGATCGTGAAGGGATGCAGGCGGTGGACGCGGGCGCGTCCACGCTCCAGCAGCAGCCGTGCGCGCTTCTCGCTGCACGGCATGACCGGCTTGCCTTCACGGCTCAGGACGAACACTGCCACTGCGGATTGCTCTGTTCACTTGCCGCCGGCGTGCCGCGCCGGCTCGGTTGTTGCTAGACCCTTACGGGCCTGTGTGACGGAGTCCTTGCGGACCCGCTCTCCTCGACCATGTTGCGCACCGGGTTTGGCGACTTTCGTCGCCTCGCCGCACCCCGTTTCGTGCCACCCCGTGGCTTGTCTGCTGATGCGGCTTCGAGAGGGCCGGGCTGGAGAAGCACCTCGCCGTCGGTCTTGCCGCCTGTGCGCAACGTAGATTGGTTCGTTCCTTGCGGTTCTCTCCTTTCTGGGTCTGGTCAACCCGGGCTATCGAGGCTCTCGCCTCTCAAGCCCCCGGTTTCAGCCGTGGGGTGGTTGACGGCGCCGTGGCTTGAAGTCGGGTGCGAAGGACCGATTAGACCCGAGCCTGCGGCGGTGCTGCAGCGGGCTGGTTTCAGCGCGGTTTCGCCAGACCCCGGCTGCGGCGCCGCTGGCGGTGGTGCCGCCGGCCGTGGGCGCCTGGCGCAAGGAAGG